>CAVGBY010000140.1:0-1191 GCA_963627355.1 uncultured Prevotella sp.
GTCTTATATGAAAAAAATATTACTAATATTGGCTATGTCTTTGGCATTTACAAGTTGTTTTTCTCAAAAAAAGGTAGAAAACTCAAAGCAAACAGCAGAAAAAGAGTTTCAACCAGAAATTTATGAACATAATCAAGTGCTGAAGTTTACTGATTCTGGTTATAACACAGAAATGACTGATAAACCGTTTTCTAGAAATGTTGTTTATACAATTCAAAAAGGTGATGAAATAAAAATTTCTGAAGTGTTGGTTTATGAAACAAAAACAAGAACCTTCATAAAAGCGACAACTTCTTCTGGGATTGTTGGTTATATTTATATTGGATATGTAAATCCTTTTAAGAATGGAAACTTTTCCTATTTAAGAACAATTGAAGTAGATGAAAAAGATGTTCGTATTTTAAGGCTGTCAGGAAGTTATAATGTAGGTGATTATTATATTTATTCTCTTCCGTCTGAAAATTCTACAATACTCCATAAAATAACGCATGAAGAGGGTGGCAAATATTATGAAGTTTCAGAGATAACAGAAGATTATAAATGGGTAAAAATTACAATAAAAGAATGGACTGGTTGGGTTCGTTCAAAATGGTTAAGTTTAGACAAAGGTGGACCAGTAATAAAAACTCCTGAGAGTGTTATCTTCTTTGAATTAATTGGAAAGAATGAAATATAACTAATGTTTTTGGAATAAAAATTTTCTTTACATAAAATAATTTACTATGTCTCGTATAAAACAGGTTTTGCAGCACGATGAAACCGACTGTGGTGTTGCGTGCATTTCTATAATTCTTCAGTTCTACGGAAAAAATGTTCCATTAAGAAAAATCCGGGAAGTTTGTGGTACAGACGCTTCTGGCACTTCTGGATATGGTATTATAAAAGGTGCTGAAAGATTCGGACTTTTATACTTTTTCCTACTGGTGAATTTGAAAAAGGCAAGAAAAAGGTCTGCTTCTTAGATTTTTTACACTTTTAAAGCCGCATAAAAAGCTCGTTTTTGAAGTTATTTTGGCAAGTATTATGCTTTCGATTTTTGGAGTTTTTACATCATTTTACTTTAGGTTTTTGATAGATGAAGTTTTGTATTCAGAGATAAAATCAACGTTGAATCTTTGTTCTGTCTGTTATCTTTTGGTGATTGTTTTTCAAACAGTGATTTCTTTTTGCCGTTCAGAAATAATTTTGTAC
>CAVGBY010000140.1:1201-2641 GCA_963627355.1 uncultured Prevotella sp.
AGGTGAAATTCTTTCTAGGATAAATGATGCGGAAACTGTAAAAACTGCGGTTTCTTCAACAACTCTTTCTATTGCAATTGATTCGTTTATGCTTGTTGTAGGGGGAATTTTTCTTTTTAAGATGGGTTCACAACTTCTGCCTGTTTCTATATTTCCTGTTGTAATTTCTGCACTTATAGTTTGGTGCTATGCAAATTCTTTTTCTTGCAAAATTTCTAAAGACAACTTTGCATCCTGTCAGAGTTTTTTACAGATGTTCTGCTGCAATAAATTCTTTTGCCGTTGATTCAAAAGAGAATATTCTGATTTGTCCTGCATTTGTTGAAAATAGAGAAGCCATACTGGGAAATCTTGATGAGGGACTTTTTGAAGAAAAGAAAAAGATATTTGAAAATTTTTATGCAGATAAAATAATTTACTGCAAAAAATGCTGGGCAAGATATGTTTGTGGTGGAGAATGTTTTGCTGTAGGATACGAAAATCATAAAATTTTTGAAAAACCGGAAAAATATATGTGCGAACTAAAAAAATATCTTATTCAAATTTCAGTCTGGTTTTGGACAAATCTAAAATTTGAACATCCTGAAATATATAAAAGTTTCTTGGTTTGACAAAATGCAAGGATTGAAATTTTACATTCCGAACAAATCCGCGTGGCTACCGGTGTCAACAAGCTCAAGAATCAGAATGTCGTTGAAAATCCTGTAAATTAAAAGCAAATCTGGCAGAATATGACACTCACGGTTGCCTTTTAAGTTTCCTGTAAGCTCGTGGTCGCGGAATCGTTCGGGAAGTTTTTCGCCTTTTGCAAGAATTTCGATTGCGGCTTTCAGTTTTTCAGAATCTTTTACACTGCGTTTTTTGATGAGTTTCGCGTGTTTTTTGAATCGCTTTGTGGCTCGCGTTTTATATTTGTAGAAATTTTCGCTCATAAGCCGATTTCATCCCAAAGTTCCTGAGGCGTTTCGTACGTTTTTGCGTTCGGGTCATTCATAAGCTGGTCGGCTTCTTCGGATGCAAGTTCAATCTCGCTCTTGCGTTTTGTCCGCTGCGGCTTGAACGGAAGTCCATTTTCCCTGACTGACTGCCGCAAAAACATATTGATTGCGCTAGAAAGCGAAAGCCCCAGATCGTTGTAAAGTTCCGTCGCCTGTTCCTTGAGATTTTTGTCAACTCTTACGTTCATTGCTACTGTGTTCATGTTTACAATATATGTCAAAAAGTTGCATTTGTAAAGAAAATGGTTGCAATTTTTAAAAGTTTCTTTGAAGATAAAAACCAGATTTTTTAAGAGTGACTATAAGAAAATAAATCATTGCCGTTTATAAGAGTGATGTTATTTTCCATGGCAAACTTTGCCGCCTGTTCTGTAAAACCGGTCCATGAAAAATACCAGTAATTGATTTTGGCGTTTTCTTTTGTTTTGATTGTTGATAGTTT
>CAVGBY010000140.1:2651-5194 GCA_963627355.1 uncultured Prevotella sp.
GTGTTTTTGTAAGTCTGAATCATTCACAAAACTGTTGTGGAATTTACATTCCGCACTGATTATTTCTGATTTGTCTGCATTTGACGCAATAATGTCAACTTCGGTATTTTTGTTCCACCATCTGCCAATTTGTGTAAAAATAAACGGCAAGTTACGATTTTGATTTTGGGTCCTGAGCCACTCGATACAGATGTCTTCAAATGTGGCCGACGCAAATTCATTTAAATGTGGTTCTACAATCATATCGTAAATATTTTCCCAGTCGCCGAATTCCAAGGAAGATAAATTTGGAAAAACAAATCGATACCAGAATTTAAAAAAGGAGTCCTTTATTTTGTACAGACCTCTTTGTGCGTTTTGTTTTTCTTTTTCGGTGGAAAGAACTGGAAATTCTCTTGTTGCGATGTTAAGTTCCACAAGATTTTTAAGATAGACTGACAATTTTCCTTTTTCTATCAGCGTTGATTGTTGAATTTCATTAAATGCGGTTTTTCCGCTTGCAATTGCCTGAATAATTGTGTTGTATGTTCCTGGTTCTCTAAATTCTTGTCGCATAAGGAATTCTGGTTCAGAATAAAGAATGGAACCTTTTTTTAGAATCGAGTTGCAGATATTTGTTTTTAAGTTCTTTGAGTCATCAAATTGAGAAAGATAATACGGAATTCCACCGAGAATTGCGTGGGCAAGAACTTTATCTTTGTTTGTCCACTTTGGAAAGAATTTTGCGGAATCAGAATAAGGCATGGAAATCATTTTGTAGATTCCCGTTGAACGTCCATAAAGAGGATTTTTTTCAGATAAAACTTCTTTTTCCATGTAGTTCATGGCACTTCCGCATAGAATAATCATAAGATTTGCATTTTTTAATTCTGTATCCCAAAGTTTTTGTAATATGGAAGGAATTTCTGGATTTTCTTTTGCCATATACGGAAATTCGTCTATAACAAGAATCTGTTTTCTTGCATTGGAAATTGGAATGTCCTTTGTTGCAAGAAAAGCCTGTTCCCAGCTGGAAAATTCAGAAATATATTTTTTTTGCGGAATATCAAATGAAAGAAGTTGGTGGCTGAAATTTTTTAACTGATTTGAATCTTCGGTTTGAGTGCAGGTATAAAAAAATGGATTTTTATCTTTGCAAAAATGGCTTAGTGTTTCTGTTTTTCCGATTCGTCTGCGACCATAAATGATTATAAGTTGTCCGCCTTTAGATTCGTATTTTTCCTGCAAAAAAGACAGTTCTGTTTTTCTTCCAATAAATTCATTCATGGTTTTACTATATTTGACAAATCATGATTTGTCAAATCACGATTTGTCAAAATGTAATTCAGATTATTTTTTTATTAATGATGGAACAGTCTGATTCCTGTGAACGCCATTGCCATTCCGTAGGTGTCTGCGGTCTGGATAACCTGGTCGTCGCGGACTGAGCCACCTGGCTGGGCAACTACTGTTGCGCCGGATTTGCGGGCGCGTTCAATGTTGTCGCCGAACGGGAAGAATGCGTCGGAGCCGATTGCAACATCTGTGTTCTTGTCGAGCCATGCGCGTTTTTCTTCGCGTGTGAAGACAGCCGGTTTTGTCTTAAAGAATTTCTGCCATTTTCCTTCTGCAAGAACGTCCTCGTATTCTTCGCCGATGTATACATCGATTGTGTTGTCGCGGTCTGCGCGTTTTATTCCGTCAACAAATTCAAGTCCAAGAACCTGCTGGCTTTGGCGCAGCCACCAGTTGTCCGCTTTTTGCCCTGCAAGGCGAGTGCAGTGGACGCGGCTCTGCTGTCCGGCGCCGATTCCGATTGCCTGTCCGTCTTTTACGTAGCAGACTGAATTTGACTGGGTGTATTTTAAGATTATCAGCGAAATAACAAGATTCATTTTGTCTTCTTCGCTCATTTTTTTGTTTTTTGTAACGATATTTGAAAGGCAGCTTTCGTCGATTTTAAGGAAATTGTGTCCCTGCTCAAAAGTAACGCCAAAAACCTGCTTTTTTTCAAGTGCGGCCGGAACGTAGTTTGAATCAATCTGGATTATGCAGTAATTTCCGTTTTTCTTTGCTTTTAGGATTTCCAGGGCTTTTTCTGAATATCCCGGCGCGATGATTCCGTCTGAAACTTCTTTCTTTATAAGAAGCGCGGTCGCCTCGTCACATTCATCTGAAAGAGAGATAAAATCGCCAAAGCTGGACATTCTGTCTGCTCCGCGCGCGCGTGCATAGGCCGAAGCCAATGGTGAAAGCTCAACTCCGTCTGTAAAATAAATTTTCTTTAATGTGTCTGAAAGCGGTTTTCCGACAGCGGCTCCAGCCGGAGAAACGTGCTTAAAAGATGTTGCGGCCGGAAGTCCTGTCGCTTCCTTTAATTCTTTTACAAGTTGCCATCCGTTCAATGCGTCAAGCAGGTTGATATATCCAGGTTTTCCGTTTAAAACTGTGATTGGCAAATCAGTTCCGTCTTCCATAAAAACCCTTGCCGGCTTCTGGTTCGGGTTGCATCCGTATTTTAATTGTAGTTCGTTCATAAGTTTAGAATACTTTAATATAGAAAG
>CAVGBY010000141.1:0-5194 GCA_963627355.1 uncultured Prevotella sp.
GAATAAAAACCTTTTTGTCGCCACGATAAAAAAGGCGATGGCTCAGACTTTCAACGAGAATAATCTGCTTCTTTTTAAGAATATGCTGGATGTACTCAACTTTCTTAGTGAAAATTCTGAAAACAATGAATTCATTTACGGAACACAAAATTTCCATGTCATTTGGGAAAAACTTGTTGACCGCATTTTCGGCGAATCGGACAAGGAAGATTTTTATCCGAAAGTTTTCTGGAAACTGAAAAACGGAAAGGGCGGAGAAGATCGTTTCGATTTTAGAACGGATGAGAAACGCAACTCCCTCCGTCCTGATACGATTATGATTACAAACCGCGAAAAAGCCGGACAGAAAATCTTTGTGCTTGACTCAAAATATTACCGCTACGGAGCGACAAAAATAAAAAATCACCTTCCAGACAGCGCGAGTATTGTAAAGCAGTTCGCATATTCGGAATATATAGAAAAAAATGATTCAATTCCAGAAAAAATAAAACAGAACCGGACTGAGAATTCGGTTTTCAACGCGTTCATAATGCCTGCCAGTGTCCAGAAAATTGAGAATATCGGCTATGCGGGTGCGGATTATATTAACTGCTTGAACAAGGCGGAAAAATCTTGGCATAAAATCCACGGCATCCTTCTTGATACAAAAACAGTGATGGAGCATGCTGTAAAAAAAGACAGTGAACTGATTGGCCAGCTTGCAGAGGCAATTGAATCTTGTACGCGTTAGGCTATGGAACCCCTGCGAAGCAGTCCTGTAGCGCAGCGAAAGGATGAGCGGCTAGCGGAAGGGTGGAACAGCCGACCTGAACGGAGTGAGGGGAACGCCCGGGTGCTTTGCCAACTAATCTCTTGAAAAACTGGGGATTCTCATTCATAATAAAAAATATGAATGGTACTGTTCTTGCGGGAACTAATAATATTTTTGAAGTTGAATGTGACGATGGAGTTGTCCGGTCGTGCGCTATTAAGGGAAAAGTCTTAAAGTCGGACAAGCAGTATTACAATCCTCTTGCGCCGGGCGATGTTGTTCAAGTTGAGCCTGATGAGATTGACGAGGAAAAAGGTCAGGTGGTTGCTCTTGTTCCAAGGAAAAATGAATTTGTGCGCTGGAACGTAAAAGGCCGCTGCCCGCAGCTGATGGCGGCAAATGTTGACTATATGATTCTTGTTACAACGCCGGATGAGCCGCCTTTTAGGCCACGTTTTATTGACCGTGAGCTCTGTCAGGCGGAAATGCTTGCGCTTAATCCGGTTATTGTCTGCAATAAATACGATTTAATAGAAAACAATCCCGATGTGGAGGAGCAGCTTAAAATCTGGGAAGAGCTTGGCTACAAAGTTATGCGAATCTCCGCAAAAACCGGCGAGGGTATCACGGAGTTTACGGAGCTTATCCGCGGAAAGTTAAGCGCGTTTGTCGGCCAGTCTGGTGTTGGAAAGTCTAGCCTTGTGAATGTTCTGGATGACACCTGCGTTTTAAAGACAGGAAGCCTTTCTAAAAAATACGGCAGGGGAAACCACACTACAACAAAGGGAACTTTGAACCGCCTTACGCTGAACACTGCGTACACCGGCGGAATCCATGGAGAAATTGCCTCGATTATTGATACTCCGGGAATCAGGCGTTTTATGCTGCACGGAATAGAGGCGGACGATTTGCATCTGTATTTTAGGGAATTCAAGCCGTTTGTGGGAAAATGCAAATTCGGGCTGGACTGCACGCATACAAGCGAGCCGGGCTGCGCGATAAAGCAGGCTGTTGAGGAAGGCAAAATCACTGAAAAACGTTATGAAAGCTGGAAAAGAATTCGTGACCAGATAAAAGACGGTTCATGGGTGGACTGACTTTTTTGCAGAATTAAAAATGGACAAAAAAACTTTAACTGAACTTGATTATTACCGGATTCGGGAAACTATCTCCGGCTTTTGCGTTGCGGAAGAATCCCGTTTTATTATGGAACGGCTTGAGCCGCTTTCGGATGCGGTGGAAATTGAAAAATCAAAGGAAATTAGCCGAGAATGGCTAAAATATCTGAGCACGACACGGGCGCCTGCTCTAAGCGGCTGGAATCCTGTGTTCAATATTATAAAATCGCTTAAAATCCAGGGAGTTTCTGTTCCGCTTGCATCTTTTTATGATTTGGGGACGTTCTGTAACTCTGTTGAAAAGTTGAGGCAGGCGATTTGTTCTGCGCAAAAGGAACTTGGCTTAAAAAATCTTGCGGAGTGCGTCCAGGAAATTCCGGACATCAGTTTTGTCCGCGGGGAAATTTTCCGGGTAATCACAAGTGACGGAGAAATGCGCGATTTGCCGGCTCTGCGAGAAATCCGCTCAAAAATTGCAAATTTGAACGCAAAAATAAAAGGCGTAATGCATTCGTTTACCTCAAATTCAAGGTATTCCGATGTTCTTGAGTCAAATCTGCCGGTTCTTCGCGGCGGCAGGCAGGTTCTTGCCGTAAAATCCAACAGAAGAAACAGCATTCCGGGAATTATCCACGAGGTTAGCCAGACCGGGCTTACCGTTTACATTGAACCGGATGATGCGGTTATAGCCTCAAACGAGCTTATCGAGGCGGAATTTGAGCTTCAGGCGGAAATCAGGAAAATTCTGGTGGAACTTGCCTTAAAAATCAGTCCGTATTCAGAAGATTTAAAAAACGCGCTCAAAATAATGGAAAAGTTGGACATTGCGCATGCGGCGGCGGCCTGGGGAAAGCAGAATTCGTGTGTTTTTGCAAAAAATTCTTCATCACAGGCGGAAACTCTTTGTATTCTAAAGGCACGTCATCCTCTTCTTGGTGAAAAGGCAATTCCGGTTGACGTTCGTTTTTTGCCGGGAAAAAGAATTCTTATCATCACTGGACCGAATACAGGCGGAAAAACCGTTACTCTAAAGACAATTGCGCTTTTTGCCCTTTTAAACCAGAGCGGTTTTCCGGTTCCTGCGGAGGAAGGCACAGTTCTTCCAGTCTTTTCAAATGTTTTTGCCGACATTGGCGATGAGCAGAGCATGGACGAAAGTCTTTCAACTTTTAGCGGACATATGAAGAATATCGCAAAGGCAGTGCGCAATGTGGACGAAAATTCTCTTGTTCTGCTTGACGAGCTTGGAAGCGGAACTGATCCGCAGGAAGGCGCGGCAATTTCAATGGCGGTTCTGGACAGGCTTATTGAAAAAAAAGCGTTTGTCCTGATAACAACCCATCAGGGGGTAATAAAAAATTACGGCTACACGCATCCTGAATGTATAAATGCCAGCGTTGAGTTCAACACAGAAACCTTAAGCCCGACCTACAGGCTTCTTATGGGAATTCCGGGCGAAAGCCACGCCCTTGATATTGCAAAACGCTCCGGGCTTCCTTCTGAGATTGTAAAAAATGCGCGGGAATATATTTTAAACGAAAAGGCCGATGTCTCAAGCCTGATAAAAGGTCTTACGCAGAAACACGCGGAACTGGATTTGCTTTGTTCTGAGCTTGAAAAAAAACAGTCGGATTTTGAAGAAAAAATGTTCCTGCAGGAGCAGAAAAAGCTGGAGCTTGAGAAAAAAGAATTTGAACTTAAGCAGGGAATCCAGAGGAAAAGCCAGATTTTTCTTGAGGAAAGCCGAAAGAAACTTGAAAATCTTGTTCGCATTGTAAAAGAAGGCGAGCTGACCCGGGAAAAAACTCTTTCGGTAAAAGCGTTCATCAAGGATATAACAGAAAAAGTTGCGGAAAATGAAGAGGCGCTTTTAAAGGAAGAGGAAATTCTTGATGAAAAGGCAGAGGAACTTTTAAAAAAGGAAAAAAATCGCGTTAGCCACAAAACCAAAAAGAAGAAGACAAAACTTGCCGACGCATTAAAATCCGCTACAAGCATGGCGGTTCCGCAGGAAGAAAAAGATAGAAACAAGATGAAAGAAGTTACTCTTGAAATTCCCCAGTTTGCGGTTGGCGCGGTTGTTCTTGCCGGAAAAAGCAAACAGCAGGGAACAATCACAAAAAGCCGCGGCAAAGGACTTTGGGAAGTTCAGTTTGGCTCTATAAAAATGACGATAAAGCAAAAAGACTTGACGCTTGCATCCTCCCCGAAAGTCCGGACTCCATCGTACACGGTGGATTTGGCTTCTGACAGCAAAGAAAACCGCCCCGCCTACGAGTTACGCCTGCTTGGATTCCGCGCCGAGGAAGCGATAAAAGCGCTTGAGCGCCAGATTGATCTTTGCACTTTGAGCAACCTTAAAAATTTCAGCATAATCCACGGAAATGGGAACGGCATTTTGCGCCAGGCCGTGCAGGATTACCTTTCAAACTGCCCGACCGTCCAGGACTTTAGCTTTGCCCACCCGGAGGACGGCGGCTTTGGAAAAACTTACGTTACGCTGAGGTAGAGGGCATTTTACAGTTCCATCTCAAACTTCACATAATCCTTTAGCCGGAACAGCACGTAAAGCGGAATATTCCAGACGTGGGTTTTGCCGTCCTGATTGTCGCCGACATTTTTTAGTGAGGTTTTTACCGCCATTTTTGGATTATATCTTGAGCAAAAAATATGCAGGCTTTTTGCTTTTGTGTTGTCTGCGGATTTTACTTCAATCGGAAGAAGAACTCCTTCGTGGTCTGTAAGAAAATCAATTTCCGCATCGGCTTTTGTGCGCCAAAAATAGCTTTCGATTCCTGCGGATTTTAATTCTGTCAAACAGTAATTTTCTGTCAATGAGCCTTTGAATTGAATGAAATTTTCATCGTCGTTTAAGATTGTGCGGTAGTTTATATTTGATTTTTTCCGCAAAAGCCCCACATCCATCATATAAACTTTGAAGTAAGTGTTGTCCGCCATTCCTGCAAGCGGAATCTGCGGCGTGGAAACCATTTTCAGTTTATATGAAATTCCTGCGTTCACGAGCCATTCAAGGGCATCTTCCAGATCTTTGGCCCGTGCACCCTGCTTTACGTGGGAAAATATGAATTTGTTGTTTTCTTTTGAAATCTGGGAAGGAATTGAATTCCACACGAGATTGATTTTTGCCGTGGTTTCTCCGGTTGTGTGTTTTCCAAAATCATCCGCATAATCTTTTAAGATAGTGTCCTGAATTTTTTCAACCTTGGAATAATCGTGGGTTTCAATCCATGTCTGAACTGCCTCCGGCATTCCGCCGACGACATAGTAGTTTTTTAAGTATTTTTTTAATGGAACTGTGTAAAGT
>CAVGBY010000142.1:0-5157 GCA_963627355.1 uncultured Prevotella sp.
TTGAGATTTTGACAACTTCTGCCGATGAACAATTAAAGGCAAAGTTCAAGAAATTTTTGAGCGTACTGCCTGATCAGGGTGTTGCAAAATGTCCTGAAGAAATACAAGTCCAGTTCAGAAAAGAGCTGGAACGGTAATTCTGGCGGAACAATATGGAAAAGAAACAAGTTAAATCTAATGTGGCGGTTGTCGCCGATTATCCTGAAGAAAAAAACAAGCGCAAATTTGTCGCGGGGCAGTTTGAAGGTCCGCTGGATTTGCTCTGGTATCTTATCCACAAGAGTGAAATCAATATTTATGACATTCCGATTGCGAGCATCACTGAGCAGTATCTTGAATATCTTGATTATGCCGTAAAGACAGATTTGGGTGACCTTAGCGAATTTTACAAATGGGCGGCGATGCTCTTGAACATGAAGAGCAAAATGCTTCTTCCGGTCGAGATAAATTACGATGATGATGAAGTTGAAGACCCGCGCGATGAGCTTGTTGAAAAACTGATTGAATACCAGAAATTCAAGAAACTTTCTGAGCTTATGGAAGAAAAAGAGGATAATTCCGACTGGAACTACGAGCGTTCGAAAATTCAGCGTGTCCTTCCGTTTGACGAAAGTGAAAATGAATGGAAAGAAGTTGACACATGGGATTTACTCCAGCAGATGCAGAAACTTTTCAAGAATATGGTAAGCCGCTATTCAAATGAAAAAATTCTGAATATGTACGAGGAAATCTCCGTGAACGAAAAAATCGCCCTGATGAACGAGCTTTTTGAAAAGAGCAACGAGTGTATGTTCACTGATTTGATTACAAGAAGCGGAAATGAGATGGATGTAATCTGCGCGTTCATGGCAATCCTTGAGGCTGTAAAATTCAGGATGATTACAATTATGCAGAACCGGCTTTTTGGTGATATAAAAATCTGCCGCCGTCTTGACAGTCACGAAAGTTTTAAGAATTTTGAAATTACAATCGATAAAGTTGATAAAATTACTGAAGAAAATGAAAAAATTCAGTAAACTTTAATCATAAAAATAGAAAAATAGTTTGGTTGGGAAAAATGGAGCTTGAAAAAGAAACTGCACTTGTAGAAACCGTTTTGTTCCTTGAAAGCGAGCCGGTAACAGAAAAACAGATTTCAAATATCGCGCAGCTTTCGGAAGAAGTTGTAAGACATTGCATTGAAAATCTCAAGGAAAAATATAAGTCCGGGTCTTCTGGAATTGAGCTGGCCGTTATAACAGGCGGCTGGTGTCTTGTTCCTAAAAAAGAATTCTGGGGCGTTCTTTCTGAACGTTACGGAGAAAAGAACAGCGGGCGGCTTTCAAAGTCTGCGCTGGAAACTTTGTCGATAATCGCATACAAACAGCCGATTACCAGAAGCGAGATTGAGCAGATCCGCGGAGTAAGCGTGGACAATATGATTCGTCTGCTTGTTGAGCGGAATTTTATAAAGGAAGTTGGACGAAGCGATGCTCCGGGAAAACCGGTTCAGTTTGGAACAACAAAAGATTTCCTGAAATTTTTCCATCTGAACAGCATTGCGGAATTGCCAAAACTTGATGAAGATGAAGAACAGAGGTTTGAACTTGCCAGATAACGAAAAAAAAGAGAATTCACAGGAAAATCAGATTAGGCTTCAGGTCTATCTTGCGCATAGTGGAGTTGCAAGCCGCCGTGCCGCTGAAAAAATAATTGCGGATGGCCGTGTCACAGTGAATGGCGCTGTAGAAACAGAGATGGGAAAAAAAGTTTCCTCTTCTGATGAAATTTGTGTTGACGGAAAAAAAGTTTCCCTTGAAGAAAAAAAACGGTATGTTCTTCTGAACAAGCCGACTGGCTATGTCTGCTCGCTTGCGGATGAAAAGGACCGCCCGGTCGCCGCATCTCTCCTTAAACACTCATATTCTGAGCGGCTTTACAATGTGGGGCGTCTTGATATGTTCAGTTCCGGCCTTATAATTTTCACAAATGACGGTAATTTTGCCGCAAAACTGTCGCATCCTTCCGCGGAAATTGAAAAGGAATATGTTGTGGAAACCTCTGTTCCTTTGCCTAGAAACCTTGCCGCCGAATTTGAAAAAGGGCTCCGGGTTGAAGGTGTTTTTTACAAGTGCAAATCCGCGCTTGAGCTTAATGCCCGGAAAATCAAGATTGTCCTTGTTGAGGGAAAAAACCGCGAAATCCGAAATGTTTTTGCCTCAAAGGAGATCGGCATAAAAAAACTGGTTCGCGTGCGGATCGGTAATATTGAAATAAATGGCTTAAAGCCGGGCGAATTCCGCGAGCTTTCTGAAAAAGAAGTTTCCGGTCTGCTAAAGCTTTGCCGCACAAATAAATAAAAGGGGCTGGCTAGTAAGCATAGCTGCCGGTGGTTGAAACTGTCGAGACCATCAGATGTGGAGTGCGCTTGGTTTTGACAGGCTCAACCGGCACTATGTTTTAAACTTTTAAGACAGCCTCTTTTTATAGGAGTCATGATGATTATTGCTATGGACGGACCTGCCGGAACAGGAAAAAGCACAATCGCTTCGATTATTGCAAAAAAACTGAATATCACTTATCTGAACAGCGGAAGTTTTTACCGCGCGCTCACGCTTTCCCTGCTGGATGCCGGAATCCCGCTTGATGAGGAGAATGCAGTTGTTGACTTCTGTAAAAAACAGAAACTTGAATATGAAAATTCTCACCTGATATTGAATGGAACTGATGTCGAAAGCCATCTTCACGACGACCGCGTAAGCCAGAATGTTGCCCAGGTTTCTGCGTTTGTTCCTATCCGTCATCTTGTGAACGACCGGATGCGTGAAATCACAAAAAGCCTTGATATTGTCTGTGAGGGCCGGGATATGACAACGGTTGTTTTTCCTGACGCCGACTACAAATTCTATCTGGATGCCTCGCTTGATGTTCAGGCGGAACGACGTTTCAATCAGGGAGTCAGCGAGATGTCTCTTGAGGAAATCAAGGAGGCGATCAGAAAGCGCGATGAAATTGATAAAAATAAGGCGGAGGGGGCTTTAAAACGCGCGCCGGATGCCTATTACATCGATACTTCAGCCTTGACCATAGATGTTGTTTGTGAAATAATATTAGGCAAAATCAACAAACAAGGGTTCAAAATGGAAGAAATGGAAGTGGAAAAGGAAGAAGCTCAGAACTCCAAGAGCGCTATCCAGACACAATTAGAAGAGTCTCTGAATAATCTTAGCAATCCTGAAGAAGGACAGATTGTAGAAGGTGAAGTTATTTCAATTTCTGATGATTACGTTTTTCTTGATGTAGGATGCAAGTCAGAGGGTAGACTCCCCGTACAGGAGTTCGCAGGTAACCTGCCAAAAGTAGGGGACAAAGTATCAGTATTCTTGGCTAAAGTATTTGGAAAATATGGGCCGGAAATTTCAAAGACAAGAGCAGATTCAAAGCGGATGTGGAAAGAAATTTCTCAGGCGTTCAAGGATAAGACTCCGGTTGAAGGCGTTATAACAAAGATTGTCAAGGGGGGCTACGAGGTTACTCTTGGCGGTGATATTCATGCGTTTTTGCCAATCAGCCAGTCAGACAGCCAGAAAGTTGAAAAGCCGGAATCTTTGCTCAATGTCAAGTCAAAATTTTATATTGAGCGCTTGTATTCAGAAAGCAAAGCAAATGTGGTTGTGAACCGCAGAAAATATCTTGAGGAAGAAGTTGACCAGAAACGCGAGGCTTTCTTCAATGAAGTAAAAATCGGTGACAGTGTAAAGGGAACTGTAAAAAGTTTTACAAGTTTCGGCGCGTTCATCGACCTTGGTGGATTCGACGGTCTTCTTCATATCAATGATATGAGCTGGGGACACGTTGCCCGTCCAAAGGATTTTGTAAAGAAGGGCCAGGAGATTGAGCTTAAGGTTATCCGCCTTGATCCTGCAGAAAAGAGAATCAACCTTTCTTTGAAGCATTTTACAGAAGATCCTTGGATTCACTTTGAGGAAAAATATCACGTAAACGATGTTGTGAAGGGAAAAGTTACAAAACTTACAGACTTTGGTGCTTTCATCGAGCTTGAGGAAGGAATTGAAGGTCTTGTTCACATCAGTGAATTCTCTTGGACAAAGAAAATCAACAAGCCGTCTGATATGCTCAAGGTTGGCGATGAAGTTGAGGCTATGATTTTGGGCTATGATATTCAGGCCGGCCGTGTTTCTCTTGGAATCAAGCAGGTTACTGCAAATCCTTGGGATTCTATTACAGAAAAATATCCGGTTGGCACAAAAGTTGCGGGCAAAGTTGTAAAAATCACAAATGCGGGCGCTTTTGTTCAGCTTGAAGAAGGCATTGACGGATTCCTTCATGCAGATGACATTTCCTGGACAAAGAAAGTTAAGCATCCGGGAAGCGAGCTGACTGTTGATCAGGAAATTGAAGTTGTTGTTGTTGACTGTGATGTTGAAAACCATCGCATCAGAGTTGGAATTAAGCAGCTTTCAGAAAATCCTTGGAAGCAGTTTGCTGAAGAGTACAAGACTGGTTCAACACTGGAAGGCGAGATCACTTCAATCACAGATTTTGGTGTTTTTGTAAAAGCTCCAAATGGAATTGAAGGTCTTGTTAATAAGTCAAACCTTAGCGATGACCGCGATACTCCGTATGAGGAAGCTGTAAAGAAATATAACGTTGGCGATAAAATCAATGTATTTGTAGTTGATGTTAATGTTGAAAAAGAAAAAGCGGCTTTCTCTGTTCGTGAATATAAGCGAAAACAGCAGCGTGATGAAATCTCACAGTATATGTCTACTTCTGGCGATGATGATCAGGGTGCATACACATTTGGCGATTTCCTGAACGATAAAAAAACTGAAAATAAATAAGCGGATTTTCCTGCAGACGCATTGTAACTAAAGTTTTGGTTGCAATGCGTTTTGTATATTGGAAGCCTTTTTATGAACGGAACTTTTATAGCGGCAAGTCCTGTAACAAAGGATTTGCTTGAGATTATCAAAAAAACTTCTGCTACAAATTCTCCTGTTCTTTTAATAGGTGAACTAGGGTGTGGTAAAAAGACTTTTGCGAAAATAATTCATCAGAATTGTAACCGCAAGGAATTTCCGTTTTTTTATTACGACTGCAGAAGTTCTGAAAATGTTGATTTTATAAAAGTCGGTTCAGAATATGGTTCAATTT
>CAVGBY010000143.1:0-2910 GCA_963627355.1 uncultured Prevotella sp.
TTGGCGACGACAATGTGATTCAGAATGTTGCGTACCTTGAAAATTATAAGATTGGCGACAGGGTTATGCTTTTTAATATACAGGAGCTTAGCTGCACAAAATCCGCAAAATTTGGAAACGGTTATATTTTTGACGGCGAAAAGGATTCGGAACGCAAATGGATTGGTGTCGCAAACGAGAACGATGGACGTGAAATTCTTCCTTTTGAAAAGATGATTCCTGCGGACGCATATCTTTGGGCTTCTAACCGCGATGATTCGGAGTTGCTCAAAAAATTTATAAATCTTACTGACAACGAAAAAGAATCTGAAAAAAATATCTGCGGAATAATCGGAAACGATGTTGTTATAAAAAATACGCTTACAATAAAAGATGTTAAAATCGGGAACTGCGCGTATATAAAAGGCGCTTCAAAGATAAAGAATGTCACAATTCTTTCCGGTGAAGATGAGGTAAGCCAGATTGGTGAAGGCGTAGAAATGGTGAACGGAATAATGAACGCCGGAAGCCACGTTTTTTATCAGGCGGTTGCAATACGCTTTGTAATAGGAAGAAACTGCCAGCTAAAATACGGCGCCCGGCTTTTGAATTCTTTTCTTGGCGATAATTCCACGGTTTCCTGCTGCGAACTCTTGAATAATCTGATTTTTCCGTTCCACGAGCAGCACCATAACTCTTCGTTTCTTATTGCGTCAACTGTTATGGGGCAGAGCAACATTGCGGCCGGGGCTACAATCGGAAGCAACCACAATTCAAGAAGTCCTGACGGAGAGATTGTTGCCCACCGCGGCTTTTGGCCGGGGCTTTGCTCTGATTTTAAGCACAATTGCCGGTTTGCAAGTTTTGTTCTTGCTTCAAAAGGTTCGTACCAGCATGAGCTGAATGTGCAGTATCCGTTCAGCCTGCTTGCTCCCGGGGAAAATTCTGTAAGCCCTGTTCATATTCTGCCGGCGTGGTGGTTTATGTATGATATGTTTGCGATTGTGCGCAACAAATATAAATTTGCAAAAAGAGACAAGCGTTTTGAAAAAGTCCAGAATATAGAGATGAATCCGTTTGCCCCCGACACAATGCAGGAAATTCTTTTCGCGATAAACCGGATTGTTGAACTTACTGGCTTGCAGCTGGGGCTGGAACCGCAGTCTGCTAAAAATTTTTTGCACCAGAACCCGGATTCCAGAATTACGCTGATTGATATGCTTTCCCAGAAGAAATTTGGCGCGACTTTGTACAAGCCGGTCCAGGGCTATAAAACTTACCGCAAGATTTTAAAATATTTTGCGGCAAGCACTTTGCAGGAATTTTGTGTTGCAAATGGCACTGACAAGATTTCTTCGGATTTAATCAAAAAGATAATGAAAATAAATCTTTACACAAAATGGCAGAACGTTGGCGGACAGATAATTCCTCAGGAAAAAATCGATGAGCTTTTTGGAATGATAAAATCTGGTGAAATTTCAAGCTGGGCGGAAGTCCACGAATTTTACAACGTCTGTCAGGAAAATTACCTTGAATACAAGACTCGGTACGCGATTTTTGTCCTGGAGGAGCTTTATTCAAAAGAAATCAGGGATTTTTCGCGCGAAAATTTCAAGGATATTGTAAGTGATGTCACAATTGTTTCTGACGAAATGTATTCAGCTTCTGTTTCCAGCCGTGAAAAAGACTTTACAGACTATTACCGCTGTATGACCTACAAAAATAAAGAGGAGATGACAGCGGTTCTTGGAACTCTGAATGACAGCAATTTCCTGAAAACCTTAAAATCTGACACAAAGAACTTTAATCTTTTTGTAAAAAAAGCGTTCGTGGAACTTTGCTAGGGTTTTAAGGTTTTTATAAAAATTATTCCTGGCTTGTAAGTTCCTTAAAGTATTCTGTAATATCTTTTCTGTTGTCTTTTGTGTAGGCGATTGCCGTGCGTGGATGCTGATTGAACTGTCCTGTCAAAAGATAAGGAAGGTCATATCCCCATACAACACCGCTTTCTTTCATTGGCATCATGTGTTTTTCAATGAATTCAAGGACTGGATATTCGTTGTACTTTGGATTTTTAAGGAATCCCAAAAGGAGTTCCATTGCGCAGTTTCCGGCACCGCGTCCCATAGAAAGATAAGTTGCGTCAAGAAAATCCACGTTGTCTCCGACACATTCAATTGTATTTGCAAAGGCAAGTTTCTGGTTGTCGTGCGCATGAATTCCAAGTTTCTTGTTATATTTTGCGGCATATTCACCGTAAAGGTCGCAGATTCTGGCCATTTCTTCCGGATAAATTGAACCGTAACTGTCTACGATATAAATTACATCTACCGGGGACTGACCGACCATATCAAGAGCGGCCCGTATGTCATTTTCCTGGACTGTAGAAAGAGCCATTATATTGCAGCTTGTTTCATAGCCTTTTTTGTGCGCGTCTTCAATCATGTCGATTGCTGTTGGCATCTGGTGAACATAAGTTGCAACCCGGACTAAATCAACAGGCGATTCTGCACGTTCGTGGATGTCCTCTTTGTAGTTGCAGCGGCCGACATCCGCCATAACCGCAACTTTTACTTTTCTTTCGCCATCGCCAACAACACTGCGGATATAATCATCATCGCAGAATTTTGAAGGTCCGAATTTATTTACATCAAACAATGTCTTGTCTGCCTTGTAGCCGAATTCCATATAGTCAACGCCGGCTTTTGTGTTCGCATTGTAAAGCGCTTTCGCAAAATCTTCCGCAAAGAAAAAGTCATTTACAAGTCCGCCGTCGCGCAATGTTGCGTCAACAACTTTAATTTCAGGACGATAGTTCATCATGGCTGTAACTTTTTTCATTTCAATCCTCTTTCGGCTGTCCTTTTTGGCAGTCATTTCTTCTGTTTTGGGCTGAATGCCAATACTTTTAAGCATTTCATCCTTGTTCTT
>CAVGBY010000143.1:2920-5083 GCA_963627355.1 uncultured Prevotella sp.
GGCAGAAATTCCGCATTTTTCCGCTACATCCCGCATTCCAATCAAAGACGAGTCCTTTTCCTTTAAAAGTTCCTCTACCGCCACTTTTATTTTTGCCGCGATTTCTAAGTTTGGTTTACGCAAAATTATTCTCCAAATTGCAAGATGTTGTTAATTTAACAAAACAAGTCTTATTTGTCAATGTTTATTTTATAAGTGAACAAGAATAAATCAAAAGTGAACAGTTTATTTTGAATAAACAATAGCTTCAATAAGTGAACTTAGGGCGGTGGTTTTATAAATGTCTAAATACTCATCTGAATCTTGGTTGTAGTAAGAATAAAGTTTTTCATTGTAGGGAATATTTATTCCGATTCCATTTAGTTTTTCTGCATAAGAGTTCCCTGCGAAAAAGTTTAGATTAATTTCGTTGTAATTTTGGATAAGTTTGGAATAAAATTCTTTTGTCTGGGATTCTTCTGAAATTTCAGATTCAAAAATAGAAATAAACGAAAGAAAATCTGCGTATTCAACAAAGTTTGAGTCGTAGTTGTATAACTTTTCCCTGTTTTCTTTTATCAAAGAAAAATCAATGCTTGTGTTGTTTGTGATTTTCGCGCAAAAATCTTTGAACGAATCTGCGAATTCTGTAAATTTATTCATATCTACGGCGGAATATGCGCAGGAAATTAATGTGTTTTTGTATTTTTCCTTAAAGTCTTCAACGGTTTTAGAGGCGCAATCTTTAATTGTCAAATCTGATGTGAAATTTTCATATAAGGTTGCGTAATTGCTGCCGCTGCCTGGTAATTCGGCTTGCGAACCGATTATAAATTCTGCGCAGTCTTTTAGCTGCCATAAAATTTCTACCATCTGCATAAGACAGCAGTCAAACTGTAAAATATCAATTTTTTTATTCTGAATTTTACAGAAATTTTTAAGCGTGTCAGCAAAGTCTATAATTGAAAAAGAACATTCATCAGAATATCCGGTTGTGTAATCTTGGATTAATGACCTTGAGCTGTTGTTGATTTTACAGTCCGGATAAACTCCGATACCGTGGCTCCAGATATTCAGGGCAAGTTTTTGCGACGGATAATATTCAGTTACAAATTCCAAAAATTCTTTTAAAGTTGAAACATCAGAAGTGTCTTTTTCTCCTAGTTCCAGTATTACGTCATCATTAATGGCAGGGCCGGAACGTAATTCAAGAATTTTTGTGTCAGTCCAGTTTCCTTCTGTTTTGTCGTAACCGTTGGCTCTGTCTAGCAGGACGATAAAATTTATTTTTTGCGGGCCTAGAGTTTCCTTTATCTCTTTTATGTTTTTTAATGCAAACCGTTCAAGGTTGTTGTCTGCCGCCATGTATAAAGCGTAAGTCCATTCTGTTTTGTCATGGATGAATAAACTTTGCTGCCCGGGAATTTCATTTTGGCAGCTGATAAAAGAGAGCAAAGATAACAGAAGAACTAGGATTTTATGCATTCAAATAACCAGAATAATAATTCATCAATATTTGGAGAGTTGTCTGCCTTTGTGTTGCAGTTTGATAAAATGCAGAAACTTGTGTCATAAAGTTCGTTGAAAAACAGTAAATTTTCACTGCCTATGCTGCGTCCGTAAGAGCCGGCAAATTCAAATTCGTTGTAAAAAAGTTTTCGGATTCCGCAGCCGTAGACATCGGATTTGTCCGCATTTATGTCATTTATGCTTTCAAAAAGCTGTTTGCTTGCATTTTTGCTGATTGCATTTCCTTTTTCGCTGTATAATTCATAGCCCCATCTGCTTATTGTGTCAGCATTGCTTATAATTCCGCCGCTGGACCAGGAGGCTTTTCCAAGCAGATATGGCAATGGCTTTAAAATGTCTGTTAAGTTGATTGGGGTAGTTCCATCGCCTGTAAGATTAAAATCAGTGTTCGGGTATACGTGGGGATGAGCAACAAGATTGTAATTAAGTTCGTCCTGCTGTGCTAAAAAAATATCTGATAATTCTAAAGGCTCATAAAAATATTCACTGAGCAGAAAATTTATGTTTTTTCCGGTTGCTTTTTGAATTATAAGCCCCAGAATAACGTAGTTTGTGCTTGAATATAAATATGTTCCGATTTTTTTTTTTGGGTGTTCTATGTAGTCCAGGATGAGTTCAGGATTCCATGGTTTTGAAAAAATATTGTTTGATGTA
>CAVGBY010000144.1:0-4095 GCA_963627355.1 uncultured Prevotella sp.
GTATTCCTCTTCCGCCAAAAGTTTATCCAGATCCAAACAGAGTAATTTTTGAAGAATAATCATTCAAAAAATTATTTCAGGAGTTAAAAATGAATAAAGTTTACTTATTGGATACAAATATTGTTTCAGAATTTTCAAAAGAAAGACCGAATCAAAATGTAATTAACTTGTATAAAGCAAGGAAAAATATGTGTGCAATTTCTGCGGTAACGTGGCAGGAATTAATTTATGGTGTTTCAAAAATGCCTGAAGGAAAAAGAAAAACTTACATAGAAAAATGTCTTGTAGAATATCAAAAAGATTTTGAAATAATTCCTTATGACGGATTTTCTGCGGATATATGTGGTCAACTGCTTGGAACTTCTGAAAAGCACGGCAAAACGCTTCCATACTGCGATACCCAAATTGCGGCGACAGCAATCGCAAACGGAATGGTTCTTGTAACACGCAATGTCGCAGATTTTGCAGAAGCCACCGAACGCTCTTTCTTAAAGGTTGAGGATTGGTTTGAGGAATAAGAAGATTGCCGTTTTATAGAAATGCGGTTTTCAGGAACAACGAATTGAACCTGAAAAACTTTTGCGCTGATAGAATTATTTTTGTTCAGAAGGCTGGTCGTGCAGAACAAAAATTTTGATTCCTTCATCGGGGAATTTCTGTTTTTCGTATTCAATTACGGTCCGGATGTCCTGTTCTGCAGAATTTGCACAGTATGCCAGCAGAATGAAGTTTGTTTCAGGCCATGTTGTGTTTCCAAGTTTGTAGGATTTTTTTCCGCGGCCGTAAACTAGGGGAATGAGCGAATAGCAGAAATCCGGAATTACGGCTTCAAGATTTTTTATAATTTCTTCCTGAACGGAATGGTTTGCAATTATTTCAATTCTTATCATAATTTTTCCTCGCTGTGGTTTTTATCAAGCATTTTTTGAAGCTCGGGTGCAATCTGCACCTGTTTTCGATTATCTTCTTTTTGATTGAACAGAGAGTACAAAACAGGAATTATAAAGAGGGTTACGATTGTGCTTGAAGTTAGTCCGCCGATTATACAAAGTCCGATTGGCTGAGTCATTGAAGAATTTGCATCTCCAAAAAAGGCCATAGGAATCATTCCAAGGATTGTGGTAAGCGTTGTCATTAAAACTGGGCGAAGACGCGATGCTCCGGCACTTTCACAGGCTTCAAGGACTTTCATTCCACGGCGAACCAGAAGATTTGTCTGGTCAACAAGAATTATTCCGTTGTTAACAACAATTCCTACAAGCATTACTACACCGAGCATTGAAACCATACTGAATGACTGGCGTGTGATAAGATGAATCAGAACTACGCCTACAATCAGGAACGGCAGTGTGAACATATTTATAAAAGGGTCTTTGAACGATTCGTAAGTTCCTGCCATTACGCCAAAAACAAGGATTACAGCAAGAATGACAACAATTATAAGGATTTTCATTGTGTTCATCGTGTCTTTCCATGAACCTTCATACGAAATGTTTACATCCTCTGAAATTACCATATTTTCGCTGATAACCTGTTTTATCTCGTTTTCGATTTCTCCAGCGCTTGAATCACCGGAAATTCCAGACGTAAGATGAACTGTTCGGGTTTTATCTTCGCGGTTGATGGAAACCGGTCCAGTTCCGCGCACAACCTGCGCAAAGTTTGAAACTGCGTAGCGTCCGTTTGTGCCGTTCACATAAATTTTTTCAAGATCTGGAATATCACCACGGTCATTGTCGCTTAAGAGAACTACAACATCGTATTCATCGCCGCTTCCGCGATAAGTTGTGGCAGTTTTTCCGTTGATGCTGTAGTTTATTTCATTTGCGATTGAACTTATGCTGATTCCAAATGAAGAAGCCCTTGCGCGGTCAATTTTAATTTCAACCTGCGGAAGTCCTTCTTCTATGTCAAGCTCGGGTTCTGTAATTTCAGGGATTTTTTCTTTTATCAGGTCTTTTATCTGATTTCCTGTTTCCATAAGTTTTTCAAGGCTGTTTCCAGAAAGCGCGATGTCTATGTCGCTTCCTGTCATCTGCTGCATTTTTCCGTCATCAAAAGTAAACGTTGCGGTCGGGAAATCTTCAAAATGCCGTCTTAATTTTTGTTTTACGGTTTCAGCGTTGTCCTTCTGCTTTGAGACATCCGGCAAAGTTATGCTGACAGAGCCTTTATACGATGTGTCTGAGCCAAGTGACATTCCGCTGGTTGAACCGACGCTGACAATTATATTCTCATAACCGTTGATTTCATCTTTCGCAATCTGATAGAACTGCTCAAGGACGCTTTTTGTTTCAGAAAGTTTTGTTCCAAGAGGAAGCTCGACATTCAGCCCTACTTCCGTGTCGTTGTAATTTGACATAAAAGTTACGCGCAGATGGTTAAAAAGCAGGATTGACGAGGCAAGAATCGTAAAGGAAATAAGAACTGTCGCAAAACGGTGATGAAGCGCAACCCTTAACGCGGCGCGATATTTGTCGCGAACAAAATTAATTGCGTTTTCAACAGCCGAGTCGCATTTTTTTAGGAATTTATTTTTTATAGGAACTTCATTTCGGTTGTCAACAGGAAGAAATTTTCCAGCAAGAACTGGAACAAGGAACATTGCAACGAACAAAGATGAAAGCAATGCGATAATTATTACAATCATCAGAGTTGTAAAAAGTTCCCCGAGCATATCAAGCTTGGATTTGTATACAAAGAACGGAATGAAAACGCAGACTGTTGTAAGGTTTCCGGAAACTACAGACGACATAACCTCCTGTGTTCCAATAACCGCAGAAACGCTTGCGCTCGTTCCCCTCATTCTGTAGGAATAAATATTTTCAAGGACAACAACAGACGCATCAACGACCATTCCTACACCAAGAATAAGTCCTGTCATTGTTATCATATTCAGCGTAATTCCTGTAAAAACCATGACTAGAACTGTAATCAGAACGCTGAACGGAATTGAAATCGCCATAATAACCGTACTTTTTACGCTTCTTAGGAAAACAAAAAGTACAAGAACGGCAAGAACAAATCCTTCCAGAATTGACTCAATAAGAGAAGACAAAGTGTCCCGGACTTCTGTGGAATCATCAGAAATTATGTCAAGGCTGACACCTTCCGGAAGAATTTCCTGAATTTCTGCAATTTTTTTGTAGACTGCATTTGCGACGTTAACAGTATTGCTTCCGCTCTGCTTCTGAAGGCTGATATAAACGCCCGGCTTTCCGTTTATAAAAACCTCGCTGGTCTGGTCTTTGTAGCCGAAAAATGCCTCGCCAATATCTAAAAGTTTTACATCGTAGCCGTTTACCGTTCCTACAACCGTATTATTTATCTCATCAAGAGAAGAGAATTCTCCGGTCGTGCGGACCATATATTTTCTTGTTCCCTCGTAGACTGAACCGCCGCCGACTTCTATGTTCTGGCTTGCAAGTGTGGAAACAACGGAAGAAAGTGTTAAATTGTATGCGTCAAGTCTGTTCTGGCTTAACTCAATTCTTACAATTGACTCACGGCCGCCACGGACAGAAGCCTGGGCAATTCCTGCAGTCTGCTCAAGACGGTCAGAAACTTCATCATCGGCAAGTTTTCTTAGCTCGTCCGCGGAACGATTTCCGTTTAATGCAAGAGTCATAACCGGCATTGCGCTTGAATCAAATTTAAAAATCTGCGGTGAATCCGCGTCACCTGGCAACTGACCTTTTACCATATCAAGTTTATCGCGGATGTCGTTGATTGCCGTGTCTATGTTTGTTCCGTAGTTAAACTCAAGTTTTATAAGAGAAGAACCTTCCGAAGATTCTGAAGTCATTTCCTTAAGGTTGCTTACGCTGATAAGTCCGCTTTCCAGAATTTCCGTAACTGATTTTTTAACAGATTCCGGCCCCGCATTGTCGTAATTTGTCATTACCATCGCAACAGGCATATCCATATCCGGCATCAAATCAATCTGGATGTTTCCGAGCGTGAAAAACGCGACAATCGCAATCAGGGCAAAGATACAGATTGTCAGAACCGGATGTTCAAGAACTTTTTTTGAAACGCTCATTTTCTAAGCCTCCAGATTTTCAGATTTCGCACCGACATTTCGGACTTCCGCTC
>CAVGBY010000144.1:4105-5037 GCA_963627355.1 uncultured Prevotella sp.
GGTAATTTCTGTGCGAGCGTCAACAGTTACTCCTTCTGTAATTTCCCGCTTTTCAACGACAGGATTTTTTTCATCTTTTTCGTCAGAATTTTCGGTTTCAGGGTTTTGAACAAAAACGTAGACATATTTTTTTCCGCCTTCAGTTATAATGCAGTCGGTCGGAACAGAAATTATGTCTTTGTGAAGAATCGTGTTTAGTTTTATGCGGACGTACATTCCCGCGTTGATTCTTGAGTCATTTGTGTCAAAAAGAAAATAGACTTCCTTTGTGCGTGAAGTTTCGTCAACAATCGGACTGATTCTAAAAATGTGCGCCGGGAAAGTTTCATCTTTGTACGCTTCAAGGGAAACTTCTGCCGTAAGATTGTTTTTAAGCACGCCGATTTTTCCTTCCGGGATTTTTGATTCAATCTGTAAACTTTTAATGTTTCCAATCCGCGCAATCTCTGTGGAAGTTGTAACAGTCGTTCCCTGCGTAAGAGGAAGCGAAGTGATATAACCTTCAATCGGGGCTATTACAGGACTTTTTGCGTATACTTCGCCCGGAATAGAAGGGTCAACCTCCGCAATCAACTGGCCTTTTTTTACATAACTTCCAAGAGTGACAGGCACGTTTATAAGTTTTCCGCCCATATCCGGAAAAACCGAAATCGTATTGTCCGCCTTTACGTTTCCGTTCAGCAAAAGATATTCCTGCAGATCGGATTTTTGGAGTGTTTCCAGCTGAACCGGATAGACAGTTTTTTCCGCGGCAGGAAGCGCTGTTTTTTTACGCGGAATACACGCCACAATTCCAATCAGAACGACTGCCCCAATGGTGTAAGCAATTCTTTTTCTAGTAATTTTCATTTTTGTTTTGCCTCCAGACAAAAAGTGAATAAAAAATTCAGTTTATTTTTATTTTTTTAATAAAGTTTCAGATGGAAGTGAAA
>CAVGBY010000145.1:0-5012 GCA_963627355.1 uncultured Prevotella sp.
GTGTTTATGCGCAGACTTTTGCAAATATGCTTAAGTTGGACAAATTTGTTAATTGTTTTGAAGAATCAGATTTTATTCCTGCTGATGTAGCAAATTTAATAAAATCGTACAATTTAGTGCCTCGTTATGTTTATTCAACACAAGATAAACGAAGAATGTTGATTCAGGCAGGTGGTAGCGTCGGAATTGACAGTGCATTGATTACTGTAATTGATTTAGTGATTTATACAATCGAATTTAAAGAACCTGAAGCAAAAACCAGCGAGCCGGACTTACCAAAATATGATGAAGACGGAAAAATTAAAATAACACAGGAATTTTTAACACGCTATCCTCAATTTGAGGCAATGTTGAATGAACAAATAGATTTGAATTTTTTTGATGTTATGGGGCATAATATCAATGATTTTTCTGAAGAAAGTGTGAATATTGCCGTTTCGCATAATTATACAAAGAAATATGCTGATGTTATTTGTACAGAAGATACCAATGGATATTTAGTAATGCTTCCTGTAAACCAAGTTCAACTTTGGGCAGATATACAAGGAGAAATCAGACCAGCTGGCAGAAATCATTATAAAGTATGGACTCCTGTAACTTTAAGTAAGCTCTTATTAAAATATAATCCTGATATTGTTGGAGCAAAAGTAACAATTGAAAAATCTAAACTTGAAGTAAGAGCAGAACGAGGAGGTAATGGGAAAATCTCCGGATATAAATTGACCCCATTATTTTTTGTTTATGCAAAAGACTGTAAAGATGATGGGAAAAACATTTCTTTTGATATTTTAAAAGTTCAGCAGTTAAATCCGACTATTACAGCAAAGATGTTCTTTAAAACTTTGGAATATGCAGAAACAAAATCTTATTATGAAAAACTTTTTTAGAAATTTTGGTGCGGATCGTCTTTATTACAGTGCTATTCGTGGAGCATCTGTAGAAAATGGTGTTGTAAGCACTGTTACCAATGAATATAATCCTTTGGAAATCATCAAAAAACTTAGCGCGATTTACACGTTCTAACAAAAAAGTAAAAAAGCACCTGTGTGGATTTTTCCGCAGATGCTTTTTTTGTTATTAAAACCAATTTTGTATTTGTACAGATAAATATTCAGATAAAATCGCAAAACCGAATTGGCGGCTTCTGGAAGAAGTTTTGAGTTAAGGGAAGATTTCCTTATGAAAATTTGACGAAATTAATTTTCTGTGGTAATTTAAAAGAAAGGAAATGCCCGATTCTCTGTCGGTCGTCTCCACATGTATCGATAAAGCCGTCCATTGTGGTGAAACGAAAGGGCGGCTTTACTTTTTTGTATTTCTATCTTGAAAGTTTCCTGTAGACGGTTCGTTTTGGAACGCTTGCGTCTTCGCCGAACTGTTCCTTTTTCCATTCTGCGTATTCTGACCAGTTTCCTTCAAAGAATCGAACTTCGGAGTTGTTTTCAAATGCCAGAATATGTGTGCAGATTCTGTCCAGGAACCAGCGGTCGTGGCTTACAACCAAAGCACAGCCGGCAAAATCTTCAAGGGCTTCTTCCAGAGCGCGGACTGTCTGGACATCCAGATCGTTTGTCGGTTCGTCAAAAAGCAGTACGTTTCCAGCCTCTTTTAGCATCATTCCAAGGTTCAGTCGGTTTTTTTCGCCGCCGGAAAGCACGCTGACTTTTTTGTTCTGGTCTGGACCGGCAAAGTTGAACCAGCCGCAATATGCGTGGGCATTTACTTCGCGGACGCCGCCTTCCATCGGTCTGCCTTTTTCGTCAACTGCACCGAGTTTTATCATATCTGCGCCGCCACCGAGTGTTTCGTAGACGGTTTTGTTCGGGTCAAGACCGCTTCTCATCTGGTCAACATATACAAGTTTTACTGTTGAGCCAACTTTTACTTCGCCGCTATCCGGTTTTTCTCCGTTCGGAAGCCCGGCCGCATCCGCAATCAGTTTGAAAAGCGTGGTTTTACCGGCACCGTTTGGACCAACGATTCCTACAATCGCTCCGGCAGGAATATGAACATTCAGCTTGTCGAAAAGAAGTTTGTCGCCGTAGGCTTTTGTAAGATTTTCCAAATCAATAACTTGGTTTCCAAGCCGAGGCCCTGCTGGAATTGAAATCTGCGTGTCTTTCAGCTGGGCTTTTGATTCTTGAGACATAAGTTCGTTGTAGCGCGAAATATGTTCCTTATGCTTTGCCTGTCGGCCTTTTGCGCCCATGTGAATCCATTCCAACTCACGTTGAATTTCTTTTTGGCGTGCAGTTTCGTTTTTATTTTCCTGCGCAAGGCGGGCATTTTTCTGTTCAAGCCAGCTTGTGTAATTTCCTTTGAACGGATAGCCTTCGCCGCGGTCAAGCTCAAGAATCCAGCCGGCAACTTCGTCAAGAAAATAACGGTCGTGGGTTACGGCAATTACTGTTCCCGGATAGTCGTGAAGATGTTTTTCAAGCCAGGCAACAGTTTCTGCGTCCAGATGGCTTGTCGGTTCATCAAGAAGCAGAATGTCCGGTTTTTGAAGCAAAAGCCGGCAAAGCGCGACTCTTCGTCGTTCACCGCCGGAAAGCACATCCACAATTTGATCCGGCGGCGGGCAGCGCAAGGCATCCATTGCAAGTTCAAGATTATTGTCCAAATTCCATGCGTCCAATGCGTCTAGTTTTTCCTGAACTTCGCCTTGTCGCGCGCAAAGTTTATCTATATCCGCATCCGGGTCGCCAAAGGCTTCGTTGATTTTGTCAAATTCTTCAAGAAGGGCAGTGATTTCCTTTACGCCTTCTTTTACTGTTTCAAGAACTGTTTTTCCTGGAGTTAATTGCGGCTCCTGCTCAAGGTATCCGATTGTGAATCCTGGAGCCAATTTTGTTTCGCCGGAAAAATCTTTATCAACACCAGCAAGAATCTTAAAAAGAGAAGATTTACCAGAGCCGTTTGCACCGATAACACCGATTTTTGCACCGTAATAGTAAGAAATGCTTACATCTTTTAAAACAACTTTTGTTCCGTAAGCGCGAGTAACACGATCCATCGTGTAAATAATTTTTTTGTCGTCGAATGTTTTTGCCATAAAACGCATTATAATAGAAAAAAGATTAAAATAGAAGAGTTGAAAAGCCTGAAACAGGAATGGTTCTTTTGCGATGTAAAATTTTCTTTAATATTTCCAAATAATCTGAAAATTCACTTTTTTTTATTTTTTAAAAACGCTATAATTCTTACAAGGTTTTTTTATGACATTGATTCAAAGTATTTTGTTGGGAATTTTACAGGGCATTGCGGAATTTCTTCCGATTTCCTCTAGCGGTCATCTTGCGGTTGTGCAGAATCTTTTTGGGCTTGATGACGTTCCTTTGCTTTATGACGTTTTTTTACATTTGGCGACATTGCTTGCAGTTTGTATTTATTTTAGAAAATCAATCTGGAAACTTTTAAAGGTTTTTGGGCGGCTGATTGCACGTCGTCCTGCTCCTGCGGAAGTTGATGAAAACGATATTCTTTGCGGAACTGAAGCCCGCGGAAGAAAGACAATTGTTGCACTGATTGTTTCTACTATTATAACAGGTGCGATTGGCGTTGGAACTAGCAAGTTGATTCCTGAACTTTCTATAAAATTTACTTGTGCAGGTTTTTTAATAACGTCATTCCTTTTGGTTTTTTCTTCAATTATTGAAAAAAAATCTATTGCAAAAACAGAGTCTGTGCCTAAATCAGAAAACAAGGGAATTTCAGTTTTTCAGGCTGCGGTGATTGGTCTTATGCAGGGCGTTGGAACTTTGCCGGGAATAAGCCGTTCCGGTTCAACAATTGCCGGTGCCCAGTTCTGCGGAGTTGAACGTGCGGCCGCCGGGGAATATTCATTTCTTGTTTCAATTTTTGCGATTCTTGGAGCGTTTGTCCTGGAATTAAAAGATTTGGGTGAGCTTTCTGCTTCCGTCAGCGCAGGAACTGTGATTGCCGGTTGTGTAACGGCGTTTGTGTTTGGTTATTTTGCGCTGGCTTGCCTTATGAAACTTATCAAAAAGGGTAAACTTGAATGGTTTGCGGCATATCTGATTCCTGTTGGAATTTTGGGATTGATTTTCTTAAAATAGAAAATTATTTTTCGCCAAGGCTTGCCATTCTAAAATATCCTGTAAGAAATCTGTAAAAATTTTCAACATGGCTGTTTTCTGCTTTGTTTTTTTTGCAGGTGATTAAAATGTCGCGCTTGCAGTCTGGTTTTGTGATTTTTAATAGTCTGACTTTGGACGTGTCCAGCGCGCCCCACGAAAATTCCGGCCAAAAACCGATTCCTATGTTCGCGGCAATCATATTTTTTACAGAAGCCGGGTTGTCGCTTTCAAAAATTATGTTAGGTTTTATTCCTGCGTCTGTACAGTATTTGTCGCAGATTGAACGAAGATGCTTTGAGCCAAGCAGGGCAATAAATCCCCATTTTTCGCAGACGGATTTTATTTCTTCAAATGAAATTTCTTTTTTCTCCTTGAATTCTGGAGAGTTTGGAACTGCCAGATAAATTTTTTCCGTGCAGACAAAACTTGAGTCATCAGATTTTGAGCCTTCCTGTATTTGCGCGGAAATTTTTGTCATAATTCTGATGTCGTCAAGCTCGTTTTTTTCGTTCTGGTGAATTTGAATATGAAGTTCATCATCGATTTTTTGGTATTCAATTATTGCTTCTGTCACAAGTGATGAGGCCGCCAGAACATTCAGATGGATTGTGGCATTTTCGGTTTTTGCCATTTCCCTAAGATTTTCAGGAAGTTCATTCAGGCTTTTTAAAAGCGGCTCCAGTTTTTCATAAAAATATTTTCCGTATGGTGTAAGGACAATATTCCGTCCTTTTGAAGAAAAAAGGGGAACTTCAAGTTCATTTTCCAGGCGGTGAATTGCCTGTGTCAACGCGGGCTGGGCAACGTGAAGAATTTCCGCGCTGCGTGTTACGTGCTGAGTTTTTGCCACTTCAAGAAAATATTTAAGTTGCGTAAGTTCCATAAAATCAATTTTATATTAATAATTAAAAG
>CAVGBY010000146.1:0-5006 GCA_963627355.1 uncultured Prevotella sp.
TGCTTGTCGTCATCGCGCTGGTAAATTTCACCGCCGCACTTGTCGCAGACGCCTTCTTTTTTTGGAGGAAGTGTAAGAACATTGTAGTTCGCGCCGCAGTTTCTGCAGACACGTCTTGTGCTAAGTCTTTTTATAACAAGCTCATCCTGTGCCTGAAAATTCACTACAGCAACTTCCGGGCAGATAGAAACAAACATCTCTGCCTGAGGAATTGTCCGTGGAAAACCGTCCAGAATAAATCCGTTTTTGCAGTCATCCTTGGAAATTCTGTCCTTTACAAGTTCGCAGGTCAAATCGTCGCTGACCAACGAGCCGGAATCAATAATCGCCTTGACTTTTAGTCCAAGTGGAGTCTGATTTTTAATATTTGCGCGAAAAATATCGCCAGTTGAAATATGAGGAATTTTGTAGTCTTCTGCAACTTTTACCGCAAGCGAACCCTTGCCCGCTCCCGGTGGTCCTAAAAAAATAAAATTCATTATGTCTCCTAAAATTTTGTAAGAATCATACTATTTTACAATAATAACGCTGAATTTGCAAAAACTTTTGGAGCAATTTTTACCTGACAGACTTTACGGAATTATCATCGTTCAGCAGCACGATTTTTGGATTCCAGTTGTCTGCGCATGATTCCTGGATTTTTGTGTACGTTACAATTATCACCTTGTCGCCGGGACAGGCTTTCCGCGCCGCCGCTCCGTTCAGGCAGATTTCTCCTTTTTTTCCTGGGATTATGTAAGTTGAAAAACGTTCGCCGTTGTTCACGTTCAAAATATCAACCTTTTCCCAGTTGTGCATTCCGGCCTTTTTGCAGAGTTCTGTGTCTATGCTGATAGAGCCTTCGTAATTCAAATTCGCGTCTGTTACCGTCGCGCGGTGAAGTTTTGCCTTTAAAACTGTGATTTCCATTTTATTTCCTCTTTAGCTGTTCATTTCCACTGATTTTTTTACACCCAGAAGAACAAGTTCCGGGCAGAACGAGTCAAAAAGCCTGTATTCTTCAAAGATTCTTGAAAAACCGCCCGTTCCGATGACGGATGTTTCTTCCCCCTTAAAAACGTTTTTCTTGAAAAGATACAGAATCTCTTTTATTGCGCCTGCGTTCCCAAAATAAAGTCCGTTCTGGATTGCCTCGATTGTGCTTGTTCCGCAGATATGCTCCGGTTTTGCAATTTCCACCGACGGAAGTTTTGCTGTTCCGCTTGCAAGCGCGTTCGCGCTCATTTTTATTCCCGGAAGAATCGCGCCGCCAAGATATTCCTTGTTTTTTGTGATGCAGTCAACAGTTGTCGCCGTTCCCATGTCGATTACGATAATATTTTTTTCCGGAAAAAGGTTTGTCGCGCCGATTGCTCCTGCGATTCTGTCCGCCCCGATTTCTTTTGGATTTGAATATTTTAGTTTTAGACCGGTTTTTATTCCCGCCTGGATAAAAATCGCCTCTTTTTTTAAGTATTTTGTGATTGCGCTCGAAAGCGAATAATTTATTGCCGGTACAACGCTGCAAATTCCAACTTTTTGAATCTGCTGCCAGTCAAAACCGTTTTCCCGCAGTACAGAACGCAAAAAAATCCCGATTTCGTCTGAGCTGGAGTTCTCCTGCGCAGTTTTTCTGAACTGTAAAACCAGTTTGTCGCCGCTAAAAAGTCCGCCGCTTATTTGTGTGTTTCCCACGTCTAAAGTCAGTATCATAATTTTTCCTTATAGTTTTCTTTTTTTTGGGGAAAGTCTTCCCCTCGGCTTAAACCTTGCGGTTTTCGCCTACCCCTTCTATGGGGACACCCCATAACACCCCGTTCATGGCTTCTGCAAGTTCCTGGATGGTCCGGGTTCTTGCTATTATTTTATCAGAGTTTTTGTAGATTTTGCACGGATGTAAAGCCGCTGTTATTTCTGATTTGTCATTTTGAACAACAAAGTCAGGGGCAAAATCTTTTTCTGTAGAAAAGAGTTTTTGTACGGCGGTTTGCCGCTCTTCCTCTGTCGCTCCGCTTGTTAGTTTAAACGCCACAACTTTTGTGCCTTTTCCGCTCCACTGTTTTATCATTGGCAGAAGTTTTGGATTTTCCTGCATTTTTAGAAAAATATCCTTGCCAGATGGGATTTTAAAAATTTCTCCGGGTTCAAAAACTTTTCCGTCAACAGAAATTTCCTGAACGCTGTAGTCGCTTACGGCCGCCGCGTGGATTACCGCGTCATAATGCGAATTTTTACATTCTGATTCAAGCGCGTGCCGCAAATCTAAAAAAGTTTTATACGTGAGCGTTTTTGCATTTTGCGGTTTCCGCGCGTTTTCTGCCATAAGCGCGGTGACATTATGTTTTTTTTCGCAGAAGAAATCCGCAAGAAAAGCTGCGGTTCTTCCGGTTGAAAAATTTGTAATGAAGCGGACGGAATCAATCGGCTCGCAAGTGCCGCCGCCTGTAATAAGAATTTTCATGCCTTTTCCTAGTTTTTATGTTCTGTAAAATATTCTTCTATAATAGAGAATGCTTTTTCCGGGGAGATAAGCCGGCCGGTTCCTGTTGTGCCGCAGGCAAGAGCGCCTGTTTCTGTCGGGAGAATTCTTGTACCCCAGGATTCAAGTTTTTTTAGGTTTTCCTGCACGCTTGGGTGAAGAAACATCTGGCTGTTCATTGCCGGTGCAACCAGAAGCGGTTTTGCAAAATTATTTGCAAGGCAGACAGCACCGAACAGGTCGTCGGCAAGTCCTGCCGCAAGGCGGTTTATTGTGTTCGCGCTGCACGGATAGCTTATTATTAAATCTGCCCAGTTCTGCGCAAGATTTATGTGCGGAATTGGGTCTGAATTGTTGAACATTTTTGTTTCAACCTTGTTGTGACTTAAACCTTCAAAACTGGCTTTGCCGACAAATTTTAACGCTGATTTTGTCGCGGTTACGCGTACGTTGTATTCATGTTTTTTTAAAAGGCTTATCAGCGCGCATGCCTTGTACGCGGAAATTGAACCGGAAACATGAAGAAGAATATTTTTTTTCATAGAATCTCCAAAAATAGGACGGCCAAAGGCAACGTCCTGTGCAAGAGAGGGTAGGACGCAACAAAGTGCGTCCGGGGGAGAGGCTTCTCCCCTTGAATTTTATAACTCCAGATTGTCAATCAGCCGCACATTTTCAAGAAAAACCGCTCCGTAGATGTGGCCGTCAAGCTCGGTAACATAGTCCACGGTAAAGCCCGCCTGCGTAAGCTCGGATTTTTTTTGCCCGGCAGTTTTTTTGCTGGCAAGAATCTGGTGGAATTTTGGGGCAAGCGCAAGTCCAGCCGGCGAGAGTTTTTTGTTACGGCTAGAAAGCGCAAGTCCGTTCTGCCCGCGGACAATCGGGCAGGGGATTATGTTTATATCAAGGAAAAACGCTTCTGCCATTCCTTTTAAAAGTTTGTACTGCTGAAAGTCTTTTTCGCCAAAATACGCGTTTGTCGGGCGCACAAGGTTAAAAAGTTTCATCACAACGGTAAGAACGCCGTCAAAATGACCGGGGCGGCTTGCGCCGCACAAAAGCTTTGAGAATGAATTTTCTGAGATTTTGTATTTGTAGTCGTCCGGGTACATTTCTGTGTAATCTGGCGCGAAAAGAAAATCCACGCCGGCGTTTTCAAGCAGCGCAATGTCGTCTTTTAGGTTTGCCGGATACGTTTCCAGATCCTTTTTGTCGTTGAACTGTGTCGGGTTCAGAAAAACGCTTACGATTGTGACTTCGTTTTCGTTTTTTGCGCGGTCTATAAGGCTTAAGTGTCCGGCGTGAAGTCCGCCCATTGTTGGAACAAAGCCGATTCTTTTATTCTGAAGACTTTTTCTGGTTTCTTTTATTTCCTGGATTTTTGTTATTACTTTCATTTTGATTCCTCCGGCCCTGGAAAATTCTGCTCAGCAACATCTTTTGCGTAACTGTTCAGCGCATTTTCTATTAATTCCGCTCCGTTCAAATACTGTCTTACGAATCTTGGGTGGAATCCGCTCATTCCAAGCATATCCTGAAGCACAAGAACCTGACCGTCTGTTTTTGCTCCTGCCCCGATTCCGATTGTAGGAATTTTTACGCTTCCGGTGATTTTTTCCGCAAGTTCGCCTGGAATACATTCCAAGACAATTGCAACGCAGCCTAGTTTTTCCGCAAGTTTTGCCTCTTCCAGAATTTTTTCCGCAGTTTCCTCGGTTTTTCCCTGCATTTTGTGTCCGCCAAACGCCTGAAAAAATTGCGGTGTAAGACCTAGGTGGCTCATAACAGGGATTCCGCTTAAGACCAGATGACGGATAATTTCTTCCTGCCCGAAAATTCCTTCGATTTTTACGCAGTTCGCGCCGGCAACAAGAAGTTTTCCCGCGCAGTCTGTCGCAAACTCAAAGCCTTTCCGCGTGCTTAAAAACGGCATATCTGAAACAATATATTTTTGTGTCCCGTTGCGCACGCTTTTTGTGTGTTCTTCCATCCATTCCATTTTTGCAGGAATCGTTGTGAGCTCGCCGTGCATAACCATACTCAGGCTGTCGCCGATAAGAATGCAGTCAACGTCTGATTTTTCCACAATGCGCGCAAAAGTTGTGTCGTAGCACGTAATCATGGAAATTTTGTGTTTTTCCGATTTGTACTTAAGAAAATCAAGAGAATTCATAGTACCTGTCCTTTTAGATCAAGTCTTTTGTAAAAGAGCGTTATTTTTGCGGAAACAAAAGCCCCGCACCGAATCAATCCCAAAAAGGTGACTGTTCGGACTTTAGTTTAGCGGTTTTTGTTGATTGGGTAAATATGGTGTATGAGGTGTTTGTTTTTGCTTGAAAGTACTAGAAAGAGTTATAGTAAAACTGTTAAATGGGATAAGAGATTTTTAGTAAATTAAAAACTTTTTGATTTTTTAAATGAAGTTTAGTCCAAAAATCTGTTGAAAGCATAATTAGAAATTTTTTAAGTTCACACATAGCATTTATTGGTGTTGATAAATTATTATATTCTGTGTAACTTAGGTTAAGGCATTCCCCTCCGCATGCGT
>CAVGBY010000147.1:0-4969 GCA_963627355.1 uncultured Prevotella sp.
GCAGAAAAGTTCGATGAAGTATTTAAACCTGAAGAAATGGCTGGGGTAAAAAAATAAATTTATTTCATTCACCATAAAAACAAAAACTGAATAAAAAGGTGGGGCTGCAAGAATGGGCAAAAAACGAAAAACTAAAAAGTCATTTCCGGTAGGATTATTTATTCTAATCCTGCTTGTTTTTGCGGTTCTGCTGGTTTTTACAAAGTATCAGGGAATCAATTTACCTAATCCTGAAAATCAGAGTCAAACAACACAAGTCGCAGACCTGCCTTCGTATTCTGATTTTGATATGCAGGCTGAACAATCCGTTGCTCCTGAAAAAACAGCCGGTCTTGTTCAGCTTACAGACAATCTGCAGGTTCCGGAATGTGGACTTAAAAATCATTCCGCAGACCACGAGCTGCGTGAGTTTAAATATTATTCCTTGTGTTACCGTGAATCTTATGAACAAGCCGAATGGTCTGCCGAATGTATAGAATCTTCTATGCTGGAAAAAAATGCGGCCCGCTCGAACGATTTTCGCCCTGACGAAAAAATTTCCACAGGCTCTGCAACTCTTGCCGACTACAAAAGTTCGGGCTATGACAGAGGGCATCTTGTTCCTGCGGCAGATATGTCGTTTGACCAGGATGCAATGAGCGAAACTTTTTACATGAGCAATATGAGTCCGCAAGCACCGCAGTTCAACAGAGGAATTTGGGTTAACCTTGAAACGCAGGTACGCGCGTGGGCGCAAAAATTCGGAAAAATCTACGTTGTTTCAGGACCGGTTCTTAATAAAAGCGCGGAGGAATTTTCTTCAATTGGAAAAAATCAGGTTTCCGTTCCGGAATTTTATTATAAAGTAATCCTTGCTCCAGTCTACAAAGATGATGATGACAAAAAAACGCCGGAAAATTCAGACTCTGTTATGGCAATCGGTTTTATTATTCCGAATCAGAAGTGTGAAAAAGAATTCTGGGACTATGCAGTTTCAGTTGATGAAGTTGAAAGCATTACAAATATTGATTTTTTCTCTCGGCTGGAAGATTCTCTTGAAATTCAGGTTGAATCAGCGTTTCAGCTTGAAAACTGGAAATAATTTAAGGGGTTCAATATGCAGGGTTTTGTAAAATCTTCAGAAAGGCGTTATTCAGGATTTGAAAAGGCCGCGGTTCTTTTGGCGGAACTTGGCGGCGCGAGCGAAAAAGTCCTGCAGGCGCTGGATTTGTCTGATTATGAGAAAGTAAAACTTACAAAGGCTATGCAAAGTTTAGGCCGTTACAATGCAAACGATTCTGAACAGGTAAAGCGGGAGCAGGCGGTTCTTAATGAAGCGCTTTTGTATGGCGCAAGAAAAAATATTCTTTCAGAAAAACCGGTTGTTCCGGCGGAGGAACGTGACAGGAACAAGAATATGTGGCAGACAGTAAAAAATGACCCTGATAAAGTCGCAAGTCTTTTAAAAGTCTGGTTAGACGAGGACAAAACGAGCAAATAAATCTTTTGCCTCTTTATTTTGTTTTCTGATATTCTTCCAGTTTGTTCTTAAGTTCCGCAAGCTCAATTTCGTACGAAGTTTTTTCCGCGGCAATGCCTGTTGTTTCTGATTCAGTAAAGCAACTGCTGATTTTGTCTTGAATTTCCGGCAGAATTATGTTTTCCAGCTCAAAAATACGTTTTTTTAAGACTGAAATATTTTTTGGCGGCCGTCCGCCTTTTTTTCCGTTTTCACGGCTGGCTTTGACTTTTCTGTTGCTTTTGGATTTTCCGTTGTATTTGTAGAGCATATCAATCCATGTTTCAAGATTACGCAAATTCATGCTGATTCCAAATTGAATGTCATCGATTTCTTTTGAAGGATTGTTTTCCGCGAATTTTACAAGTTTTTCCTGCAGAATTTTTAGTTCCGCCAGTGATTTTTTTATTTCTTCAGTTTTTAAAGACATACCATCAGTATAACCCAAGGCATTAGGTTTGTACACAAAAAATTCTTGATTAACGTTGAAAAATTCTATATCCTATTTTTGCTTTAAGGTACTGCCTAAAGAAAGGAGGTGAATTGGTATGGCTACAATCATCGTTGGCGACTCAGAAAATCTTGAGAAAGCTCTTAAACGTTTTAAACGCATGACAGAAAACGAGGGCATCGTAAAAGAATTTAAGGACCGCAGATATTTTACAAAGCCTTCTGCTGAACTTCACCAGAAAAAAACTTCTTTGGCAAGAAAACTCTTGATAAAAAGAAAAAAGGCGGTTCGTAAATCTGCTTACTAAAGAAAAAAAGTGACTTTGTGTTATTTTTTTCTTGACATCCCATTCTAGTGGAGTTATTATAATACTAGCTTGTAAAAAGCTGATAAACTCTCTCCGATTTAGTATGGGAAACCATACGGACGGCTTTTTGGACAACTTTGTTGCTTCGAAAAGCCGTTTTTTTATTCTGCTGAAAAGAAATCAAAAAAAATGAAAATTAAACTTGAAAATTTAAATAAAACGTATCTTTCAAAAGATGGTTCAAAAATAAAGGCTGTAAGCGATGTTTCCCTGGATATTCCGGAAAACAAAATTTTTGGAATTATCGGGAAAAGCGGAGCAGGCAAAAGTTCCCTTGTACGCCTTGTAAGTTTGCTTGAAACTCCGGATTCAGGCGCAGTTTATTACGGTGAAAATCGGGTTGACAATCTTCCGAAAAGACAGCTGATTGCTCAGCGCAGAAAAATCGGGATGATTTTTCAGAATTTTAATCTTTTTACTTCCAGGACAGCAGGAAAAAACATCGCGTATCCTTTGGAGATTTGCGGAACTTCAAAAGAAAAAATTTCGGCGCGCGTAAAAGAAATGCTTAGTCTGGTTGGCCTTGAAGACCGCGAGAATGCGCCAATCAGCACTCTTTCCGGCGGGCAAAAGCAGAGAATCGCAATCGCCAGGGCATTGGCAACAAATCCGGACATCCTGTTTTGCGATGAGGCGACCAGCGCGCTCGACCCGCAGACGACACGTTCGATTCTTGAGCTTATCCGCGATATTCAGAAAAAAATGAATCTTACCGTTGTGATGATTACCCACCAGATGGAAGTTGTCCGGGATGCCTGTGATCAGGTTGCGGTTATTGAAAATGGCGCTGTAGTTGAGCAGGGTAGTGTTTCTGATTTGTTTGCGAATCCGCAGACTGAAACAACAAAAGATTTCCTTAGAAATATTACCCACACAAATGAAGAGCCGTTCCAGAATGTCTCCTTGAATATTGTAAAATGGTCTAAAAAAGGCGGAAAATACACATTGAGGTTTGCCGGGGATTCTTCCGGAGAGCCGATTCTAAGCCAGGCGGCAAAGAAATTCGACATAGACTTTAATATTCTTGCGGCAGGAATTGAAAAATTGCCGGAATGTCAGGTTGGAACTATGCTTGTTGATATAATCGGTGAAAAGTCCGAGATTGAAAAAGCAATTTCATTCCTTAATGAAAACAATGTTTCTGTTCAGGAAGAATCTTTATAACAGGAGAAAACAGTGAGCCAGATTTTGATTTTAGTAGGGCAGTCAACCCTTGAAACTTTGATAATGACATTTTTTTCAGCCTTGTTCGCTCTTGTTTTGGGATTTCCGCTTGGAATTCTTTTGAATGTTACAAATAAATTTGGAATTACGCCGAAACCTGTATTCAATATTATTCTTAGCCGCATAATTGATGTTTTGCGTTCGTTTCCTTTTGTAATACTGATGATAGTTCTTCTTCCGTTTACGCGTCTTGTGCTTGGAAGCGCGATTGGTACAGCGCCAACGATTGTTCCTCTGGCAATAGCCGCAATGCCGTTTGTCGCGCGTATAACAGAAACTGCCTTGAATGAGGTTGATTCAGGAATGGTTCAGGCAGCAAAGGCAATGGGCTCAACAAACTGGCAGATTATCTATAAAGTTCTTGTTCCGGAGGCAATGCCTTCTGTAATTTCCGGCATTACGCTTACAATCATCACATTGATTGGGTATTCAGCAATGGCAGGAACTCTTGGCGGAGGAGGATTAGGCGACCTTGCGATTCGTTATGGTTATCAGCGTTTCCGTACAGGAATCATGGTTGCGGCAGTTATTGTAATTATAATCCTTGTCGCATTGATTCAGTTTGCGGGAACAAAAATCACAAACCACATGATGAGCAAAAGATAAAAAATATTTAAAAACCCGTTGACACATTTTAAACAGAAGAGTATAAAATAATCATACTAAATCACTAGGAATTAGTGGTTTTAGAAAGAAGTTTTGGAGGCTATATATGAAAAAAATTATCGCTTTTGTTGCGGCCGCACTGGCACTTTCAACTGTGAATGCCCAGAAAGTATTGAAGGTTGGCGCTACACCGGAGCCGCACGCAGACCTTTTGAATCTTGTAAAAGATGACCTAAAGGCAGAAGGAATCAATCTTCAGGTTATTGAGATGACAGATTATCCGACATTGAACGAAGTCCTTGAGGCTGGTGATATTGATGCAAACTTTGACCAGCATCTTCCATATATGGAATCTTTTAACAAGGAAAAAGGAACTCATCTTGTTGCTGTGGCAGGAATCCATGTTGAGCCATTTGCCTTGTATTCAAAAAAAGTAAAATCAATCAAAGATTTTAAGAAAAAGGCTGTAATTGCAATTCCTAACGACCCGACAAACGAGGCTCGTGCGCTTCTTCTTTTGCAGGAATCTGGACTTATCACTCTCCGTGATGGCGCAGGAATTGAGGCAACTCCAATTGACATCAAGAGCAATCCTTTGAAGCTTAAATTCCGCGAGATTGAAGGCGCGTCACTTCCACGTGTTCTGAATGATGTTGACGGCGCGGTTATCAACGGAAACTATGCGCTTCCAGCAGGTCTTTCTGCAAAAAAAGACGGACTTTTTGTTGAGGGTTCATCTTCTCCATATGTGAATTATCTTGTTGTAAAGCAAGGCAGTGAGGATAAGCCGGAAATCAAGGCTTTGATAAAGGCGCTGCAGAGC
>CAVGBY010000148.1:0-2901 GCA_963627355.1 uncultured Prevotella sp.
AGCCTGATTTGAATGATTTTTTTCAATGAAATTGCGAACAAATCTTGACACTATCATTGGTCATTCAGCAAAAAATCTTCCAGACAGGTAATATAAATGCCATTATCGTTGTAGTGTGGCACAATTTTTTCTTTTTGAATGATAACTTTTTTAAAGCTGTCTGATATACGAAGAAGGGAATTTTCTTCCTGCTTTAGTTTTTCGCTACTAGAAACATTCAAAGCCGACTGAACATAAACTCTACAGTTTCCCTGATTTGCAACAAAATCACATTCAAGCTGCGTTTTTAATGACTTGCCATTCTTGTCTTTTGAATTATACTCAACAACTCCCACATCAACATTATAGCCACGAATTCTAAGTTCATTGTAAATCAAGTTTTCCATAAGATGAGTTTCTTCTAATTGCCTGAAATTCAACTTGGCATTGCGTAAACCTATATCAGTAAAATAATATTTTTTGTTCGCCCCGATATATTTTCGACCTTTTATATCAAAACGTTGTACTGTTTGAATCAGGAAGGCATCTTCAAGATAGTCCAAATAAGAAGTTATGGTTTTATTTGTGATTGTTGATTTTTTGATTGTCCTAAATGTATTTTCTATTTTTACAGGATTTGTCAATGAGCCAATGGAAGAAGCCACCACATTCAATAAGTCTTCAAAATCTGCCTTATTTTTGATTTTGTAACGGTCAATAACATCTGTAAGATAAACTTTTGAAATCAGATTCAAAAGATACTCAGATTTTTCTTTATGGCTTGTCATTGTAGCAACAAGAGGCAATCCTCCATAGGTATAATAATCTGTCCATGCTGAATTGAAATCATCATTTCTTGTAGAAAAAAATTCCTTAAAAGAAAGCGGATAAACTCTTATTTCATCACCACGTCCCCGGAACTCTGTAATCACATCTTTTACAAGAAATCTTGAATTGCTACCTGTCACATAAACATCAATATTTGGTATATGAAGTAAAGAATTTAAGACTTCCTCAAAACCATCAACCAACTGAATTTCATCCAGCATACAATAATATATCTGGGTATCTAAGATTTTTGATTTTATAAATTTGTAAAGAGATATTTTGTCGCGATATTCATAATATTCCAAATCATCAAGCGGAATTTTTATTATATGACTTTCATCAACGCCCTGTTTTTTTAGCTCTTCATAAAACAGACTGAATAAAAGGTAGGACTTTCCGGAACGCCGCAAGCCTGTAACAATTTTAATCATGCCATTCTGTTTTTTTGATACAAGCCGCTGAAGATAATAATCTCTTTTTATTTTCATAGCCATTTTCCAATTACCTAATTTTTAGTATATACGAAAAATTAGGTAATTGGAAGTCAAAACAAACTCTTGTAGAGCTAAAACAGAAAATTGGCTCAATGACCACTTTTTTATGCTGGCACCGCATTTTCATTTACAGCACGGATAATTGAAATCAGTCTTTTTTGGGCATCTGTTCCAAAAAGCATAAAGAATTTTCCGGGACGGTCAAACGGCGGCAAACCGCTACCAAGTCGGCTTAGATTTACTTCGCCTTGTTCAATAATATTTTCGATAATGACTTTTACAAATTCAATCTGCTTTATGTTCAGATTAAATTCTGTGATAAAATTTGCAAACAGTTCATTTGTGGATTTTCTGTCCATTTTTGCAATCGAGCGGACAAAAACACCCAAAGGTTTTCCTTCCCGGATTTTATCAAACTGCTCCTGGCTTCCAAGTTCCTTTGTAAAAACTTCATTCAATTTTTCATAATCATCTTTTGAAAGCTTTACATTGTTTCGAAGTTTCATTATTGCGCCTTCATCAAGGTGCTCATAAATATACGAATTGACTTTTTTTTCGTAGGTCTCAAAATTTTCGCCAGTAAAAACTGGTTCGCCTTCACCAATATACAAAGTATTGTCTTTAAAATCTGTATAGCGAACTTGCCTGTACTTTGTTTCAACAAGAAATTTTATAAGCTCGCGGAGTTGAATCCGCATTTCTTCCAGATTTAAAATTGTTGCATTCAAAAAATAGGAATCGTCTGTAATCCTTGTAAGAAGCGGAAGCTGTTTTTTTACTTGCTCAATCGTAGATTTTGTTTTCAGCAGAAGCTGAGCATCCTTTACAATTTCCGCCTGCTGCCGATTGTACGGCTTTTTCTGCATTTTTAGGATTTCCAGCCCATATACAATGTTGTCAAAACTTTTTGCATACAAATCCGCCTCATCCATATAAACAAGATGCGCAATATGTTTTTTAAGGTTTTCAACATCAGATATTTCAAGGGCATTAAAACTTTCTATATTTTGAAATTTCAGGACATACTTTCTTGCAAGAAAAACATCAGTCCGTTCTTTTGGAAGAAGTACGATTTGATTATGAACAATTTCTACAAGCTCATTGCGGAATTTTTCATATTCTGGAATCTGATATTCAGAGCTTTGCAATTCTTTGATAAGTTCAATCCGTCGGCTGAAAATATTTTCTGTTAAACTCGCTGTTTCTGAACCTTTAATGCCGTCTTTATTAACCCTAAAAAATTCAAAATTCCTGAGCCAGTCAAAAATATAAAAATATTTTTTGCCCTTGTAATCACCATTTTGAGAATCTGTGCAAAAAAGATTAGGACAAAGACGAGTTCCACGCCCAATCATCTGGTTGAACTTGATTTTGCTCATTATTTTCTTAAAGAAAACAAGATTTACAACTTCTGGAACATCAACGCCGGTATCAAGCATATCAACACTGACTGCAATAAATGGATTTTTGTCCGCCTTTTCAAAATTTGAAATTGTCTGTTCAACCTTGCTGTCGTCACAGACAATCCTTGAGCAAAAGCCACCTTTTAACTGCGGATAAAGCTCATCAAAAGTGTCAACAATGAACGGAGAGTGTTTTT
>CAVGBY010000148.1:2950-4953 GCA_963627355.1 uncultured Prevotella sp.
GTTGTATGCAAAAATGATTGTTTTTCCAAGTTTGTCGCCAGCATCTGTTTTTATGCCATTTTGCATAAGCTCTTCAATTACTTTTTTTACAGTGTCTTTATTAAAAACAAATTTGTTTATATCGGTCGGAGGAACTTCTTCAAAATCAGACTTTCCTTCCTCGTTGTAGTTATCTTCATAGGCTTTTTTATCTTCCTCGGACAAATCGTCAAAATGAATTCCCTTGTCAATAAAAGTTGTGGAATTTTCAACTGGATAATAATCTACCAGATAACCGTTTTTTACAGCTTCTTCATAAGTGTAGCAGTAGGTAGGATTTCCGTGTTCCAAGTCAAAAAAATCAAAAGTGCTGCGCTCAAGTTCCTCTCGAGGAGTTGCAGTAAGACCAATCAAATACGAATCAAAGTAATCAAAAATTGCACGATATTTCTTAAAAATGCTGCGATGAGCTTCATCAATAATAATCAGGTCAAAATGTGCAGGAGTATAAAGCCGTTCGCCGTCCTCGGTTTTATCGGAATCAATTGCGTTCAAAATTGTAGGATACGTTGAAAAAACAATTCTTGCGTTTTTATTTGCGGAACGTTCTTTTGAATCAAGCATATTGCACAAAGACATTGATTTTAAGTGTTCTTTATAATTTGAATATGCCTGCTTTACAAGTTGAATTCGGTCGGTCAAGAAAAGCACATTTGTCGCATAGTTTGCCTTTGTAAAAATATCCGTCAGGCTGATTACGGTTCTTGTTTTTCCTGTTCCAGTCGCCATGACCAAAAGGAATTTTCTTATTCCCTGCTCCGCTGAATGAGCAACCGCCTTTATTGCCGCAAGCTGATAGTCCCGCCCAGTAATTTCTGTATTGATTTTTATGGAATTCAAGTCTTTTTTTAGGTTTCGCCGGTCAATAAGTTTTTGCAAATCGCCCTGACTAAAAATCATGCTTACTTGACGAGGCGTTGCCTGCAAATCGTCCCAAAAGAAACATTCAAATCCGTTTGTGTAAAAAATAAAAGGTCTTCGTCCATATTCACGCTCAAGGCAATCTGCATAATCTTTCGCCTGCTGTTTTCCAACATTTGGGTCTTTGCTGGTTTTCTTTGCTTCTACAACTGCAAGCGGCTTGTGGTCTTTTCCAAAAAGAACGTAATCAACAAAACCGTCAGAATGACTGTTGCCCATATTATGCACAGCATATTCTTCCTGAACCATAACGCCGTCAAACTGCCAGCCAAGTTTTTTTAAGTCCTCATCAATAAAAAGTTTTCTGGTAGTTTTTTCATCAATTTTTTCATATTCAACTTGAACATCTGTTTTGGGTTTTGTTTTATTTTCGTTTATAGATTTTTGCAGCTCCGCAAGCTGTTTTTTTAATTCTGTAATTGACTTTTCTTTTTCATCAAGCTCGTCTTTATACTTGGCAATTTCATCTGTGCTTTTTTTGACAACAACTTTTATTTTATTTGAAGGAATTAAAGATTCATCAAAATGCCGGGTTTTGTATTTTTTGCCATAAGTAAAGGCAATCCAGTTCATAAAATTAAACAGAGACTTTAACGCAAGCAGAGCAAACTGTTTTTCAACTGCCGTTTTTGAATGAACAGCCTGATTTCCAACTTTTATTGCAATCTGAATATCTTTCTGAATGTTTCCTGGAACTATCTGAATAAAACTGGTGTCATGAACAAGAAGCTGAATTCTATCATCATAAGGCAAACGCAAATCATCATCGACAGAATACATCCACAAAACCGCCTGCTCAATACATTTTCTGGTGGCAATTCCGCAAAACATTGTTGACTTGTTATATTGTTTTTCAGCTTCTAGCGCCAACTGAGAAAAAACGGCAAATTCAGGATAATCAGATAGAAAATCAAAATTGGTCATAATTAAACTCTGTCTCTTTAATTATATCACTAAGTTCAATATTTCTCCATTATTGCGTTTTTTATTTTTGGTTTTGGTTTATTTTATTTCCATTTTATAAAACCGATGATTCTTGTCTA
>CAVGBY010000149.1:0-4876 GCA_963627355.1 uncultured Prevotella sp.
ACAAGAATGTCAACAGGCTCACCGGCAAGCTTATCAAGCTCGATGATAGTTCCCTCGCCCATTCCAAGAATTTCTTTAATCTGTTTTTTTGTGCGTCCAAGTTCTACAGTCATCTCCATGTAGACATCCATGATTAGACTGATATTTCCCTGTTCGCCAGGAACGTTAGCCCCCTGAAGATTCGGATACTGCAATGTCTGGACATTCGGCATATTCATACCCATATTCTGTCCCATTGGCATCTGCTGCATTCCCATAGGATTCATCGCCATCTGACCCATTCCCATCTGCGGCTGCATGGACATCTGGTTCATATTCATACCCATCTGAGGCTGCATTCCCATAGGGTTCATCGCCATCTGACCCATTCCCATCTGCGGCTGCATTCCACCCATCTGCGCCATTCCTGCAGAAGAACCCATAGCATCAGCAGAAGCAAGCGACTCCAGGTCAGCAGAATCGTTTCCGCCATAGGCTTTACTGATTTGCTCTGCAATCTCACCGCCAAGACATTCCCACAATGTATAATTCTGACCATCCAAAGAAATCGGATAACTGATTAAAGGAAATTTATTCTGCGGAATTCTAAGCATTGCCTTAGGACTATTTGCCGCTTCCGGCGGATTTGACGCAAGTCCAGGAAATTTTCCGGTTTTATCAAGCTCCTGAATTTCTGTTCCCGAATGCATCGCGACAACTTCAGAAATACAGTTCAACGCCATCTCGTCAAAATCTGCATTATCTTCCTTTGTAATAAGATTCACGATTTTCTGCGCAAGCTCAGGGGCAAGCAGATAAATATGCTCGCCTGCCATTCCAGAAGAATAATCCGATGTGACAGAAACAACGACCTCCGGAATCTTTGACAAAATTCCATCCCGCTCCATAATCTCAACTGTTGGAGTTCCGCCTGTAAAATTCGCGCCAGTCATTGAATTCAACTTTTCTATAAAAGGAGCGCTTAAATTACCTGCAAAAGTCGTTAAAGCCTGTGCATCAATATGAACGGCCGGACCTCCGCTGACGTGACCGGATGAATTCAACCCGTCAACAGAAACTCCTGAAAGCAAAGCGTCAATTTCATCCTGTGAAATAGCACCATCACTCATAATGTATCATCTCCTTCCACAGAAAGTTCTTCAAAATCTTCTGCAGCAACATCTTCAATTTTACCTGTTACTTGAACTGCCATCTTTTTTCCGACAATTCCAGGCTGACAATAAAACTTCTTCTTGTTTCCAACACTCAAAGTAAACGGCTCACCGACTTTTGTATTAGAAAGACGAACAACATCTCCAACTTTCAATGCCAATACATCGCGGACCGGCAAATTAATCGAGCCGACTTCCGCAACAACTTCCATATCAACAGAAGCAAGTTTTTCCTTCAAAGTTCCAAGATACTGGGTTGTAGAGCTTCTTCTTACAGAAGAGAACCAGAACTGGGAAGAAAGTTTTGAAATTATCGGTTCTATAGTCAAGTAAGGGATGCAGAAGTTCATCATTCCTTCCTCATCACCAACTTTTGTTTCCAAAGTGATAAGAACAACCATTTCAGACGGCGGAACAATCTGGGCAAACTGCGGATTTGTCTCAATCTGGCCAAGCCTAGGACGAAGATCAATTACCTGTGTCCACGCCTCGCGCATATTCGCAAGAATACGGACAATAATTCCTTCCATTACAGACTGCTCAATATCAGTAAGGTCACGGTTTTTGTTTGTCGCAGTAACGCCACGTCCGCCGAACAGACGGTCAATCATACAAAAAGTAATCGCCGGGTCAATCTCAAGCACGGCATTACCCTTTAACGGATCCATATTCACAACCGCCAAAGTTGTAGGCGTTGGAATTGAGCGGATAAATTCCTCGTAAGTAAGCTGGTCTACAGAAGCCACATGGACATGAACCAAGGAACGGAGCTGGGCAGAAAGAGATGTCGTGGTTAAACGCGCAAAGGTTTCGTGCATATTAGAAACCGTTCGCAACTGTTCCTTTGAGAATTTGTCAGGACGCTTGAAGTCATAAATTTTTATTTTGCGGGTATCACTGACCGGCTTAAAATCATCAGTATCAGAATCGCCCGAACTGATGGCTGTCAAGAGCTGGTCAATTTCATCCTGTGACAAAACTTCTGTCATCTACCTTCCACCTTGAAAAATCAGCCTTTACTGTTCCAGAACATCCAGCTGAAGAAAAGAAATATCCTTTATTTTTGAGGAACTTAAAATCTCATCGTTTATCTCATTGCGCAACTCAATCTTAAGTTTCTGCTCATTCTGAGGTCTAAGCTCAGAAATTGTCTTCTGTGTAAAGTATCGGCGTAAAAAGTCTTTTAATTCAATATTTCTTTGTGTAATTTCAGTAGAACAAAGTTTATCGTCTTTTTTATAGCCAAGAGCAATATCTACAACAACACTGGCAGGAATATCATCGCTTGTTTTTGTTCTGATTGCGCCAAGGGATGTGTACCAGTCAAGAATCTCACGCTGAACCTGATATTCATCAGAAATGGCGATTACTGGAGCTGTCGGGTTATTGTTTCCTACAATTTTTACAGTCACAACTACAATCACAACGATAAGAATTACTGCGCCCAACGCAATTGCAATCCATTTTAAAAGCGAATTAAAAAGGCCGCCAACTTTGCTGCTTTTAGCCGGAGCAGATGATTCTGCGCCTTCATCCAAACCGTCAAGTCCGTCGTCTGCCATCTTTCCTCCCAGAAAAATTCTTTTTCATAAAATTTTTAAAAGATATACCTAAAAAGTATACACTTAAAAATGCCCCTCGTCTAGGATAATTATATCCACACGGCGATTGTATGCTCTGCCTTCCGGCGTATCATTTGAAAATTTAGGCTGAGTGTCCGCATAGCCTGCCACAGAGAATTTGTTTTCATTTACACCATAATCCGCAAGGTAATGAAGCACATTCATCGAGCGTGCGGCAGAAAGCTCCCAGTTGCTAGGAAATTTTGAATTTTCCGCGACCGGCGTGTTATCAGTATGCCCTTCAATCCTGAATCTTCTGTTCTTAAGCTCAGGCGCTTTAAAGAAATCCGAAAGACGCAAAAGAGTGTCGCGGGTCTCTTCCATATTAAGGTCCGCACTGCCTTCCTCAAAAAAATTATCAGCGGCAAGAGAAACAACAAGACCACGCTCATCGCTTGTAATCGTAATTTTATTTGATTTAATGTCCGGCGCAAAAAGAGAAACAGCCTTTTTCTTTGCAAGCCCAAGGGATTTTCCTTTTTCAATTGAAGGAAGAGAATTTATTGTATTTCCAAGGTCTGACAGCTTTCCTGTTGACAGGGAAAGTCCGCCGTTCACAGATTCTGTTTCATTCATCTGCAGTGACTGGGTAATTGTCGCAAGCTGGGTTACATCTACTTCTGAAGGATTATAAAGCATAACAAAGAAGCAGAGCATAAGTGTAATCATGTCACCGTAAGTACCCATCCAGGCGCTTGACGGTTTTTCAGGTTCTTTCTTTTCCCTTGCCATTTTTATTCCTTAGTCTTTAAGAACATCTGCTTCTATTGATTTTCTTGTAACAGGATCAAGATATGTCAAAAGCTTCTGCCCCATAATCCGCGGGTTTTCACCAGCCTGAATCGCAAGAACACCTTCAATGACCATCTCTTTTGCGCGCATTTCCATTGTGTTCTGTCCAATCAGGTTCTGTCCGAATGGTACAAAAAGCCAGTTCGCAAGCATAGAACCGTAAAGAGTTGTGATAAGCGCGACCGCCATGTTCGGACCAAGAGATGATTTATCCTCAAGGTTGTTCAACATACCAATAAGTCCCAATACAGTACCCATCATACCAAAACCAGGCGCAAATCCGGCCCACTGGTTCAGGATATTTATCCATTCCATATGCCGGGCCTCGCACTGGCTCATTTCATTTTCCATGATTGTGCGGATTACATTTCCATCAGTTCCATCGACAACCAGACGCAGACCGTTTCGCATAAACGCGTCGTCAAGGTCATCAAGTCCATCTTCCAGAGCAAGAATTCCCTCGCGTCGCGCCTTGTTCGAAAGATCCATCAGCTTAGAGATAAGTGTCTTTTCACCAAAATCCGGAACTTTAAAACATTTTCCAATGATTTTAAAAACACCAATGGATTTAGACAAAGGCGACAAAATGAAAATCGAGGCATAAGAACCACCGATTGTCATAAAAACAGAAGGAATATCAATAATACCGCCAAGCGTACCACCTGATGTCAATACAGACATTACAATACAAGCCGCACCACCGACAATACCAATTATTGTTGCTATATCCATTACAGAACCTCTTGGTTATTAATACCGATTTTTTTTCTATATTCAATGATTTTTTCGATTACTTCGGACGGAGAATTTTTTACAAGTATCTTTTTTCCAGACAGCATTGTCAACGTTAAATCAGGAGTTGTCTCCATGCTTTCAATCATGTGCGGATTCACCCAATAAACCTTCCCATCCAGACGCATAACTTCAATCATTAATACTATTTTCCTTTGCAAAACAAATATCGTCAAGATTATTTGCCACATTTTATTATATTTAACGGATATATTTTGTTCAACTTTTAACTTTTTTTGAATTTATCCACTTTATAATTCTATTTTTTTTCTGCAAAACATTGAATTATGATTTTTTTACCATTTTTGGCCATTTTTTTTAGAAAAAAAATTCACTTTTTGAATATCCGTGCTAAAATTATATTCTGCTAGAAAAATAAGGAAATTTAAAAATGATTTTTATTGGCGAAGACATTCACGAGAGAGAAACTTCTGTTCAGGTTCATCTTTCAAAAGAAAACCTTGCGTCAAAGATTTTTTCAAATTCCTCCGATGTCTTAAATGAGATAAAAAACGGTGT
>CAVGBY010000150.1:0-4816 GCA_963627355.1 uncultured Prevotella sp.
GCCACACGGTGAACTGGACGCTTACCGTGGACACCGCGAAAATAAAAGATGTGGCAGCCCTTGACGTGGCCGTTCAGGTAATGGCTACCGACCAGAGCAATAACAGCTCAGCGGAAAGCGACACGCAGACAGAAAAAGGTGCTGAGACAGGATACTACAGGATGGATGTTGTGCCGTATATAACAAAAATTTACACAAATATCTCTGACACGGCAGGCGAGGAATTTGCCCGCTCTGCAACAGGAAAATATATTGTTTACGAAGGCGAAACAGTTAAAATGTACGGTTTTAACCTTAAGGAAGGAACAAATAATGCAAAAATCGGTGATACTTCTGTAACAACTACAAAAGGCGACGGCACATATATTAATCTTCCGGTTGGAACAGCGGCTGTTTCTGGAAAAGTCAGCGTTACTGTAAACAGCATAACTTCTTTGAACAACATAAATGCAAACCCGGCATTTAAAAGCGGTACGGATGACACAATTACCGCAACTGAATACAACAGCCAGGCAAACGGAATCACAAACAACCGCCTTACAGATGACGTGGAACTTTACATTTGGGGAATGGATTATTTCTTGAATGAAACAGACATAACTAGCCCGATGTTAAAAATGGATGCAGGCAGTAATTATTACATGAGTTATGGGAAAGGCATTAAAGATATGTATGTGAATAAAAATAATGCAACAAGGTCTATAGATTACAGTTATAACAAGTTTCACAATACGAATGTTATTTTTGATGATAAAGGGAATTTATATGCGGTTGCGACAAATACAGACCGTATTAAAGATGATTCAGCAAGATTTGTTTTCTATACGCCATACAGTAGAACCAAGACTAATCAAATGCCTGCTTCTTCTAATAATTCTGTTTCTGATTACTATACGCAGACAAGCTCGAAACGGCATTTGGAAACTGCTTATAATAATGGTAAGTATGATGTAAATCGTGTAAAACGGCCAAAAATGACCACTTGTACAGATGATGAAACCACCTATATTGGATTAATCTATTACGATTATAACAATACTGAAAGCCCTGTAAAGTTCCGTTTTGGTAGCCGAAATGGTCTGAGTATATCAGGTGGAATTTACGAAACTCTTGATAGTTCTTCTGGAAGAACACCAACTAAAACATCTTCAGATGGCTACCACGTAATAGCAGACACATCCACTGACAAAAAAGGCGGTGAATATGCTTCGTGTGGAATAGTTCCAGATTCTTCTGTGGCAAATGGTTATGTGGCCGTTGTCGCATGGTATGATGCAAGTACCCGTAAAATCTGCTATTCTTACAACACCGCTCCTGATTCGGCAGTTTCCGGCGGAGTATGGCAGACAAACGCAAAATATCTGGATGGCGCTTACACCGGCTGGTACGTTGACCTTTGCGTTGATGCGGGCGGCGGAATCCACATCGCTTACTACAACAGCGCAAAAGGCGACTTAAAGTATGTTTATCTTTCAAAGTACGACGCAGAGCCGACATCGCCTGTAACAATTGACTCATATCTTTCTGTAGGTACAAATATCACTGTAAATACACGAAAGGAAACGGTGGACAGCAAGGATGTTTATGTGCCGTACATTTATTATTACAACGCTTCTTCTAACCAGACACCGAACTCAATCAAGGTTGCATGGCAAAAAGACTTTGCAAGCCTGCGTGATGGCGCAATAAGCGACAAGTTTACCGGTGCATGGGAATCAATGACAATTCCGGCGACAAACATTCCTGTTGACGCGACAGTCTGCGGAGGCGTACCGACTGGCGGCTCTTATGCAGACAAAATTGTTTTGGGCTATATGTCTGATACAGGCTACGAAAAGGCGGTGTTAAAGTAAAGAGAAAGAACTTACCAAAATTTTTCAAACTTTTTTTGTGATTCATTAGAGCTTCTTGAGATGTTTCTGAATATCCGGATTGAAAAACTTGTTTTCTGCGAAAGTGAAAAGTCCGTGAACTTCAACTACGGCTCAAAGGGAATAAGATTTGATGTCTATGTGAAAGATTCTGACGGAAAATGTTTCGACATTGAAATTCAGACAGTGAACACAAGGAATCTTTCCAAGCGCGCAAGATATTACCAGAGCCTGATTGATGCGGACAACCTGAAACTTGGAGAAAACTACAACAGCCTTAAGGAATCTTACGTGATTTTTCTGTGCCTTTTTGACATTTTCGGGAAAAATCTGCCGGTCTACACGTTTGAGAATATCTGCCGGCAGGACAAGTCAGTTTTTCTTGGCGATTTGGCCTATAAAATCTTTTTCAATGCCAAAATGTATGATAAAATGCCTACAGAAAAGTTAAGGACTTTCTTTAAGTTTTTACTCGACAACAAGGAAAGCGACTCTGATTTTTCCAAAAAGCTGAAAGAAAAAGTATCAGCCGCAAAAACAAATTCAAATGACAGGAGGCGTTTTATGACATGGGAACAGGAACTCCAAATCTACGGCGAGGACAAATTCCAGGAAGGCTACGACAAAGCATACAGCGTCGCCTACAAAGAAAGCGCAGAGGAAACTTGTGTTCAGAACGCAAGAAAACTAAAATCCAAAAACGATTCCGCAGAAATAATCGCTGAGTGTACAGGGCTTTCCGTTGAAAAGGTAAGGGAGCTTTAGGGCTAAAAAATGGCTGCTTAATATGTTTGTTTAGAGTGTCATTCTGAACCTGTTTCTAAATCCATTCAATAGATACACTGTTGATGGCGAAACAGGTTCAGCGTGGCATTGCTTTTAAGACAGCCCAAGCCGCATCTCTTTTTCAGGAAGCTCCCTAGCATCCTCTTATTCACTCAGCCATTTGCCGAACTCAATGTTTGTTCCAAGATAACCTACAACAGGAATGCCATTTGTGTCGAATCCGAGGTTTACATTCTTAAACTTTGAATCGCCACCTTGAGCGGGATTGATTGAAGGAACTGTCATGTATTCCCACGAACCTGTTGTGTATCCGTTTGAATCAACGCCTGCGTTTGTGCTTTCTCCGGTTGAATTTGCATAGGCAAGTTTTATAGATTCCCTGCTTCCTGTTTCTGTTGAATTGTAATATGCGATATACGGAATATTTTTTGAATTTAATGCAATTCTTGTCCACTGGCCTACAGAATTTGCCTGATCAACTTTTTCCTGCAGGCAGGTTGCAGAATCATATTTGTCAAGATAGAAATATGTCAAATCAGAATCACCGGAATCAAATGCCGCAATATGAATATGGTCCTCCCCGTCTATTACCATTGAAACATAAGAGCCTATATAATCGGGGAATTTTATAGAAGACTCGTTCCATGTAACGCCTGAGACATCATAGTCTGAACCGTCAATTGCATCAGATGAATACTTTAATTTTAAGCATGCCGAAGCTAAATCGTAATAGACAATCACAACATGATTATCGTTTGTTACACCTAAATCAAGATAAGATGAAGCATTAGAACATGCATAGATTCGTCCATAGTCTTTAAGCCCATCGGAAAAATTTGAATATACACCGTTTTCCATTTCATGTTTCAATACATCAGATTCTCCTGTTCCAACTTTGAATGTTCTGAAAATTATATTTTTATCTTCTGTATTGTCATCATAGAAAGCCATATAAACACTTGCGCCTGTTGAAGTTGTAGAATCTCCTTTAGCAATCATCCTGATATTCTGATAACGACCAATTAATGTACCTCCATAATTTATTCTATCAAGTTCAAATGCATTATTTCCATAGTTAGCTACATAATCTCCTTTATAATTATTGTATGCAGTTCCTGGTCCCCAGCCATCGTAATATTTAGTATAAGACTTAGTCCAACTATGGTTTTCTGCATAACTGTCATAAACTATAGCCATAGCTGCACCCGCATAGTTATAAACGCTTGCATAATAGTATTTTCCGGCAGAATCCCTTGCAAATCCCACCTGATCTGAAGAAATCGTTCCGAACATATAGTCAATGTCACCGTCTTTTATATCACCGGTTTCTGCGACAAATTCCGCCTTTTGAGTTTGATAACAATTTTTTTGATACCCAAATGTTCCGTCAGTTGGAACTGATGTACTTCCATATTTTGAATTAAAACCATTTAAATCGATGTAACCGAATACCGGGTTATCACCGTTCATAAGCATTGTCGGGTAATATCCGTTTTTAATAGGAGTATTCTTCATATCAAACACAAGCAGATACCTGTCGTCGGTCAATGTTACGTTCTTTGTGGTGTAGTAATCTGCCTCGCGGTTCGGCATATCCTTGTAGTCTGAAATCTGGGCCGTGCTGTCAGCGCCTGTGAACAGATATGAGCCTTTTGCGTCGTTGTTGTTCGCGTTGTTCAATGCTCGTATGCCGTTTGTAAACACCTCAAGGTAGCCTGATTTTGAAATGTCGTTGCTTACAGTAAATTTGCCCGAAGTTCCTGCCGTATAAGTTAATCCTATTCCGCTAGAATCTGTTACCTCTCCGCTCAAGTCCTCTGTTGATACAAGACGGACCGCGCTTGGCGAAAGGTTAAAGCCTTCTGCGGTAATAAAGTCATCTGTTGTTCCCTTGATAACTGAATATTTTCCGAGCGCAGAACGGATGTTGTTGTCTTTTAGCCCGCTCTTGTTGCGGTTTGTGGTATGCAGTGCGCTTATATACGGCACAACATCCATCCTGTAATATCCTGTTTCAGCACCTTTTTCTGTCTGCGTGTCGCTTTCCGCGGAGCTGTTATTGCTCTGGTCGGTAGCCATTACCTGAACGGCCACGTCAAGGGAGGCCACATCTTTTATTTTCGCGGTGTCCACGGTAAGCGTCCAGTTCACCGTGTGGC
>CAVGBY010000151.1:0-4721 GCA_963627355.1 uncultured Prevotella sp.
GTCTAGCCATGCCGAGCCTTCTCCAAACGGATGGAAATTGAACACGCTGTAGCCTAGCGCGGTTGTTAATGAGATTAAAAAGATTCCGATGCCGCAGATTAGGCTTCCTTTTGCGCGCGACCAGCCTGTTAGTTCGCGGACGCAGGCAAGAATGTTTTCGCAGACGGCAAGTTCTGTTGAAAATGCGGCGAAAACCATAAAAAGAAAGAAAAGGCTTCCCCAGATTCGGCCGCCGCCCATATTGCTGAATACGGTTGTCATTGTATTAAAAAGTAGTGAAGGACCTGCATCAACGGCGATATTGAACGATGCGCAGGCTGGGAAAATTATAAGACCGGCGACGATTGCAACAAATGTGTCAAGAACGATTACTTTTACGGTTTCGCCCATAAGACTACGGTCTTTGCCGATGTAACTTCCAAAAATCGCCATTGCGCCGATTCCGATGGAAAGTGTAAAGAATGCCTGGTTCATTGCGGCGACAATTACCGGAACATTCAGTTTTTTAAAGTCTGGAACAAGGTAAAATGCAAGACCTTGTATTCCGCCTTTTAACGTGATGCTTCGGACTGCAAGGATTGTCATCAAGACAAGAAGCATGACCATCATGTATTTTGTGATTCGCTCAAGCCCGCTCTGCAGGTTTCTTGTTAAAATTGCAAAGCAGACTGCAACGGCAATAAAAAGATACATTACATTTATCCGCGGATTTGAAATCATTTTGCCGAAACTGAGCTCGCCAGATTTTCCTGCGACAAACGAGACAAAATAATAAATCAGCCAGCCGGTAACAACCGTGTAGAATGCCATCAGAAAAATGTTTCCCAAAAGGCAGATGTAGCCGTGGATGTGCCATTTTGAACCTGGTTTTTCCAGTTTTTGATACATTCGCACAGGGCTTGCCTGAGAGGCTCTTCCCAGCGTAAATTCCATTGTCAATGCCGGAAGCCCCAGCAGAACAAGAAAAACAAGGTAAACAAGAACAAACGCACCGCCGCCGTTCTGACCGACCATCCACGGAAACTTCCATACGTTTCCGCATCCAATTGCACAACCTGCGCTCAGCAGAATAAATCCAAGTCTGCTGCTTAATCTTTCTCTAGCCATTTTTATATTGTAGCAGAAAATTGTGGGGATGGGTAGGATTGGAAAAAATATTGTGGTTCGCTATTTTCTTTGTAAAGCAAAAACTTTCTTCTATATATTATATATACTTTTTTATCAGTGCGATAATCTCATTTTTTGCCGCCTCTTTTTCATCTTTGGGCGGAGAGAACAAAATTTCCGGGCGGATTTTTAACGCGTTGCAAAGCTTTATGATTGTGTATAGATTCGGAATGTTTTTGCCACCTTCAATGCAATTCACCTGATTCTGGGACAAACCTGCCGCAAAAGAAAGCTCAATCTGTGACATATTCGCTTTTTGCCGCTCTTCCTTTAGGCGACCAAGCACAAAATTCAGCTGCTCCTGAAATTCCTCTTCTATCATAGTAACCAAAATAAACAGAATTTCATTGACAAACAACACGGTAGACCATTAAAATAATTAATGCTTTTCCGTTGAAAAAAATAATGGAAAAAGGTTGTTTTTGGGAGCATTGTGGAATGAGTAAAGAAGTTCTTTTTGAATTAAATCAGTCTTTGTTGCAACATTTTAAGGAAAAAGGAATAGAAAACGCCTTTTATTACGAGCCACTTTTTGACTATTATTGGCTTCAAAAGGACAAAATCGGAATCTGTAATCTTGAGCCTTATGACAATGGTTCGGGCGAAAATCTTATGGGGTTAAAAAAGGTTTGCAACGAAGTTATTGACTATTGGTATGGCTCAAAAACATTTCAGCGTACATTAAAAATGTTTCAGCTTATCACAAAAAAACTGGAAACTGGCGGCTATGTTACAGAAAAAGACTTGGCTGAATGTGACAATAAAAATGTTGATAAGGTTGTTGAAAAAGATTTAGGAACTTCACTGTATTTTAATTTTCGCCTGACTGTTGGAAATCATTCAAAAGAAAGCACAGACGAAATTGTGGAATTTTACAACGACAAATTTTATGCGGAATATTTCAGGAATTTTGTAAAAGCAACAGAGCTGGATATGCTTATTGTAACAGGGCAGACCGGCTGTGCTTTGATAAACAAAATTTACCCGGATTTGCACCTTGAGTATAACAAGGAGCCAAAACGCCTTGAAAACCTTTTGATTTGCTCCGCTCCTCATCCGGCCGCAAGAAATTATTCGAACAAAGAATTGGTTGATAATATCAATTATTTTTTTGATTACTATTGGAAGAAAGCATAGAAATAAAAAGGAGACGAGGATGAAAAACTCAAAATATTTTGCACTGTTTGCGGTTGCATTTGCATTTGTTGTTGGAATTACAGGATGTGAAGTAGAATCAGAAAAGCACGAGCATACATTTTCAAAAGAATGGACAACTGATGCGACAGATCACTGGCACGTGGCAACTTGTGAACATAAAACTGAAATATCTGACAAAGCGGCACATATACTTGGTGAATGGAAAGTTACGAAAGAAGCAACAGAAACCCAAGAAGGCGAAAGACAACGGACTTGCTCAGTTTGTAAGTATGTGGAAAAAGAGATTATTTCGAAACTGGAACATACGCATATGTTTAATCCATGGATTGTAACAAAAGAGGCAACGATAACAGAAGAAGGAGAAAAGGAACGGTCTTGTTGGTCTTGTGATTATGTAGAAAAATCTACTATTCCAAAATTGGAATGTACACAGCATACATTTGGTAATTGGAAAGTGATAAAAGAAGCAACAGAATCTGAAGAAGGAATAAAGGAACGAAGTTGCTCAATTTGTGGTTATTCAGAAGAAGTCCCTGTTGCAGCTCATACGCATAGATATTATGAATGGGATGTTGTCGATGGATGGTATGTAAAGAAAGAACCGACAGAAACAGAGGAAGGTGAGATAGAACGGGTTTGTTTAGTTTGTGGATATCTAGAAAAAAAAGCTCATATGCATGATTTTTCATCAGAATGGTCATTTAATAAAGAAAAATATAGTCATTTTCATAAATGTAGTGGTTGCTCAGAAAGAGGGGATGAAGAAGAACATAAAATACAAAAAACAAAGGATACATGGCCAAACTGCACTGAAGAAGGTGTTAATGAAAGGACATGTTCTATATGTGGTTACGTAGAGGCTATTTTTACTCCTGCAACAGGGCATTCTTTTTATTCTGGTTGGAATTATGATGAAACAAACCACTGGCATAACTGTTCTAGATGTATAGAAAAAACTGATATAGGAAATCATCAATGGGTGGAAAGTGAAATAATAGAACCAAAGTGTACAGAAGATGGAAAAAAAATTTATAAGTGTTCTGTATGTGCAAAAACAAAAGAAGAAATTCTCCCTCAATTAGGACATATACAAAAATGGTATTATGACGACAAATATTATCATGTGCTTAAATGTGAAAGATGTAATAAGTGGCTGAGTAGTAAAATGCATGAATGGGATTCAGGAAAAATAACAAAAGAGGAAACGTGTACAGAGATTGGACAGAAAACTTATACGTGTTCTATATGTAGTGGAACAAAAGATGAAATTATTCCAGCAGCACATGCCTTTACACCTTGGATTGTAACACCAGCAACAGAGACTAGTGAAGGAAATACCCAAAGATCTTGTTCAAGATGTAGTTATTACGAAAGTGATACTATTCCGAAAATTTTGGATGCTCTTGTAAAAGTAAAAGGTGCAACGTTTTCTGAAAATCAACGGTGGAATCCAGCATCAGAAATATTTGCTAATAAAAATATTTCAATTAAAAGTTTATATGTAAGCAGGTATGAAGTAACAAGAGGTGAATATAAAAAAATTATTGGAAGCGATCCAAGCACACTGAAAGCTCGTGATAAAGATGGAAAAGAACTTAATGGGGATGCCGTTCTTGAGCATCCAGTAGACTCTGTAAACTGGTATGAGGCAATTGTTTATTGCAATAAATTATCAGAAAAGGAAGGGCTTGAGCCTTGTTATACAATTGACAATTCTACTGATTCTGATAAATGGGGAAAGATTCCGCACGACATTGATCCTAAATGGAATGCAGTAGAATGCAATTTTAGAGCAAATGGCTATCGTCTTCCTACAGAAGAGGAATGGGAATATCTTGCACGAGCCGGCAAGCCACTAGGGGGATATAAATATTCTGGAAGTAACAAGCTAGAAGATGTTGCTTGGTCCTATAACGATTGTGGATATGGAAACGGCTGTTCTCAATCAAGAAAAGTAGGAACAAAAAATCCAAATGACTTGGGGCTATTTGACATGAGTGGAAATGTTTTTGAATGGTGCTGGGACAGTGCAGATAATGATGATAATGAAAAATTATCTTATGGATACCATAGATGCCGCGGAGGAAACATGGATGTAACCTCTATTGGACTCGGAGGAAGCAAATGTTACTTAGAGATTTCTACTCGTACCCGCAGACAAATATACGGTTCTAATAATGAGATTGGTTTCCGTGTAGTACGCACCGTAACTGAATAGGTTTTACATACAATATAATTGTATATAAAAAATTGGTGAGATGAAAATTTTCAAAAATTGCAATTTTTTTTTGATTTTTATTATGGATTTTATAGGAGGCGTTATGCGTGAAAATAGAAATGTTGTAAAGAAATCAACAAAAATCAAATCAATGATAAAGTATTTCTTTTTTGTTATT
>CAVGBY010000152.1:0-4703 GCA_963627355.1 uncultured Prevotella sp.
CGCAAAAGTTGTTTCCAGAAAAAACTGGACGGTTTCAGGACTTTTTGAATCTTTTTCAACTCTTTCAAAGGAAGAAAGGGCGGATTCAGTTGTTTATGCGTGGGCTGACTGTCCTTTTTTGAACGTTGAGGTTACAAAAGAAATAATTTCAACGCACAAGGAATGTCTTGCCGAGTATACGTTTGCCGACGGATACCCGAACGGACTTTGCCCGGAGATGATAGATTCTGGCGCGGCGTCGCTTTTATTTGAGCTTACAAAACCAGATGCGGCTTTAGGCTCTTCATCTGCGGCTTTTGCAGCCGGAAGCAAAAAAGTTTCAAGGGAAAGCGTTTTTGATTTGATAAAAACTGACATAAATTCTTTTGAGGTTGAAACTGTCATTGCGGACGAGGATGCAAGCCTTTTACGGATAAATTTTAACTGCGCAACAAAAGGTGATATGCTCGGCTGCAAGGCGATGTTCAAAAATGGCGTTGACGGAAAATCTATAGACAAGATTTCAGAGGAAGCCTGCAAAAATGCTGATGTGCTAAAAACTGTGCCGGGTTATTATCAGATTCAGGTTACAGATAAAGTTCTTTCAAAAGTTATTTATCATCCGGAAGAAATGGATTCCTTAAACGGAACGGATTTTATGCTGCTCGAGGATTTCAGGAAAATCATCAGGAAAATTGCGGATTTTTCAGAAACTGCAGTTGTAAGCCTTAGCGCGTGGGGAGAGGCGACTGTTCATCCGGATTTTGTGGAGATGGTAAAAATTGTGCTTTCTGAGCCGGGACTTTCGGTTCTTGTCGAAGGTGACTGCCCGGATATTTCTGAAGAAATGTGCGGGGAGCTAAAAAATATCTGTGATTCGGCGGCTTCACGTGCGGAAGGGGCTCAGAAAAACTCTAAAATTATGTGGCTTGTAACACTGGACGCTTTTTCTGAAGAAATTTATTCAAAAATCCACACTGGAGCACCTGGAAATTTTGAAAAATCAAAGGAGTCTGTGGCTCTTCTTGAAAAATATTTTCCGGGCGATGTTTATCCTCAATTTACAAGAATGAATGAAAATGAAATTGAGCTTGAGCAGTTTTACCGTTTCTGGAGCGCCAAGGAATCTCCTTCAAAGGGTCAGCTTACAATCCAGAAATACGACAATTGCTTTGGTTCTCTACCAGACAGAAAACCGGCCGACCTAGCGCCTTTAGAACGACAGGTCTGCTGGCATTTGCGCCGCGACATGACAATTCTTGTGGACGGAAGTGTTCCTTATGCGCGCGGAAAACTAAAATCAGATATTCTAGGCAATGTCCTTAAAGAAAATATTGAAGAAATCTGGAAAAAAACTGATTCCGAGGTAAAAAAACAGATTAACCACGATTATTCCGGAAAATGCGAGAAATGCGATGAATACTATACCTTCAACTTTTAATGAATACGAAATAAACCGCACGATTCTTTGGGGCAGGGGAGAAAATCCCGATTTTCAGCTTGATATTACGGCAATCCTCTTGAACCGAAGCGGAAGCCATTTAAAGACTCAGATTTTTGACAGCCTGATTCAATGCGGATTCAGGTCAATTATTTCTGTCGAGCCAGATTCTGAAAGTTTTAATATTGAAGAAATTTCGCGCCGCTATCCTTCTGTAAAGTTTATTATTCCGCGGGAAACTTCTTCTGAAGGCAGTCTGATAAACGCGTGCATCTCTGAGTTTGATTCAAAATATTTTATTGTTTTAAGGGATTGCTTTAACATTCCAAAAGGGTTTCTTAGTAAGAATCTTGCGGAAAACATTCTGAAAAACAATAATTTTTGCGTTGTTCCGCGTCTTGTTGACAGGAATGGAGTTTCAATCATCGTGAATTTTGTTCCTGAGGCGCACAAAGGAAAATTTTTAATAAAACCGGAACAGTCTGTGCTTGACGGAATGGCGACTCTTTATCCTTTTGATTTTGTGGGAATCTATAACCGTGAAAAATTTATAAATCTTGGCGGATTTGACTACACAATTTCCTCGTCTTATTGGCAGAACGTTGACCTTGCATTGCGGGCCTGGCTCTGGGGTGAAAAAATTTCAATCACAACAAAATTCCACATCGCCTATACAGAAGATGTTCCGCTTGAAAAAAGCGCGCCGGATATGTCGTACATCCGCTTTTATTTAAAGAATGTTCTTCCAAAATTCCGTGATGACCATGGATCTGTAAGCCGTTTTTCCTTTCTTGGATTTTATATAAAAAGCAAGTGCGGAATTTTTGAGGCTTTAAGTCAATTTAAGGATGCGTTCCTGTGGATTAAAAAAAATCAATTCAGATTTAAAAAAGATATGCAATACTTAATAGAAAACTGGACGAATCTAAATGAAGAATAAAAACATTCAGAGCTTGGCGGTAATAATTCAGTGTAGAATCTCTTCTTCAAGGCTTCCTGGCAAGGCATTGAAAAAACTTGGCGGAAAAACTGTATTTGAATGGACAATGGATTCAATGAAAAAAGTCGGGGCCGGAAATTATATTGTTGTTACTGATGAAGAGTCTTTTCCAAAACTTCAGCCGCTTGCGTTTTTGCATGGCTGGAAAATTGTTAAAGGACCGCTGGAAGATGTTCTGGAACGTTTTTGCATCGCGATTAGAAAATTTGGCTGTAAGACAGTGCTTCGCGCCACCGCGGACAATCCTTTTCTTTTTTATGAGGCCGCGCAGGCGTTGGTGGATGAATATTTTAAGCAGAACCAGATTCAAAAATGCGATTATATGACTTGGACTGGGCTTCCGCACGGAAGTGGAGTTGAGATTTTTGATGCGGAATCACTTTTAAAAGCCGCCGAAGAAACAAAAGACCCTTACGACCATGAACACGTGGGACCGGCACTTTATAACCACAAGACAAGATTCACAAGTCTTTTTTACAAGGCGCCGGCACGTTTTTATTTTCCTGAATACAGAACAACAATTGACACTCCTTCAGATTACAGAAGGGCGGCCGCAGTTGTCTCAAAGCTTTCCAACGGAAAAGCGCCGTTTTCGCCTTATACAACAGAAGAGATTATTTCTGCGGTTTCTGACCCGGATGTTCACGACACGATTCTATTTTTTCCAAGCACAAAAAAAGGACACGGAACAGGACATTTAAGAAGATGCCTTGAATCTGCAAAAAAATCTGAATGTTTTGTCTATATCCCGGAGAATCCCGAACTAGAGGAAACAGAAAGTATCGTTTCAGAATTTATTGAGTCAGGCTTGAACCCGGGCCAGATAATCCACACATTTCCGGAGCAAAACGAATTTGCACTGATTGTCGCAGACCTTTTTAAGATGGATTCAGAAACCGCTCAAAAACTCAGCGAAGTTGCAAATCTTGTTGACATTGACGACGGCGGCGATTTTTATTTTTTCAGCGATTATCTTATTGATATAATTCCGTCTTTTGGAATTTCCCGCGTGCCAAATCTGACTGAGGAAGGATTTATCACAAAACCGGAGGCAAAAAAAACTTGCCGCCCGCAGGAAATTCAGACAGTTCTTGTTTCCGTAGGCGGCGAAGACCCTGCCGAACTTTCACTCCTTGCCGCAAATTATTTTTCCAGCGCAGGAAAAAAAGTTACGGTAATTTCTTCCATGAAAGAAAATCTTCCTGAAATAAAAAATGTTTCTTTTGTGCCGCCGGTTCAGTGCCTCCGCGAAAAACTCTGTGAATTCGACCTTGTCGCAACCCATTATGGACTGACCGCTTTTGAGGCATTAGCCGCAGGTTGCGCTGTGGTTCTGCTTCCAACCTCAAAACTGCACGAAAATCTTTCAAAAAAATACGGATTTGCCGTGCTTTCTGCAGAAGAATTAAAAAATCCGCCTTCTGCGCATTATTTTGACGAGATTGAAAAATTTTTCCCGCAGGAAATAACTGAAAAAATCTGCCGCAGACAGGAATCTCTTTCTGATTTTGTAAAAAAACTTTCTCACGGAAAAAAATATTTCTGCCCGGTCTGTGGAAAATCTGAAAATGTTGACGAGGTTGTTGCCCGCACTCCAGAACGCACTTTTAGAAGATGCGCCGGCTGCGGAATTATTTATATTTCTTGGAACAGTTCACTTCCGATGAAATATGAAAAAGAATATTTTGCGGAGCAATATAAAAAACAGTACGGAAGAACGTATCTTGAAGATTTTGATTTTATCAAAAAAAACTGCGTAAAACGAATTCAGGAAATCAACGGAATGTTAAAGTTGAAAAGGACTTCTTCACCGCGGATTCTTGACATCGGCTGCGCTTACGGACCGTTCCTTTCTGCCGCGCAGGAAAATGGCTGGCAGTCTTACGGAACAGATGTTTCAAAAGACGCAGTTGAATATGTGCGGAAAAATCTTCTGCTCCCTGCTGTTGTCTCGGCATTTCCTGATTTTGACGCCGCCTCGGAATTTGGAATCAATCAGTTTGAGGCTGTTTCTATGTGGTTTGTGATTGAACATTTTTCAGACTTAAAGTCGGTTCTGGAAAAAGTTTCGTCGCTTGTAAAAAAAGGCGGAATTTTTGCGTTCTCAACACCGTCCGCGGAAGGAATTTCTGGAAAAACGAACGAAAAATCATTTTTTGAAAAAAGCCCTTCGGATCATTTTTCTGTATGGGAACCGTCTAAGGCTCAGAAAATTCTTTCAAAATTCGGATTTTCAGTTGAAAAAATCGTTTCTACCGGCCATCATCCTGAACGCTTTCCGTC
>CAVGBY010000153.1:0-4694 GCA_963627355.1 uncultured Prevotella sp.
ATAACGCCCTTGCACAAATCCGGGTCCTGCATCACTCGGCAGAACATAAAGTCGTCGGTGAACTTGAGCTCCTCGACCGGCTTGATTCTGTAGATTTTATTTTCTGATTTTTCCATATACATAGTTAACGCAAAAAAATTGCGAAAACGGAAATGAATCACAAAAAAAATTGAAAATTTTTGAAAAACAGGAAAAAACTTCCCCTACCCTATTTTTGCTGTGGTCTGGTGGGGTAGGGGGCTTTTTTGTATAACAAAATATCTCAAAAAAGGTTACTTTTTACTTTTTTTCTATTGACATATAGAAAAGGTGAGATAAAATTAACTAGTAAAGTATGGAAAAATAGATTGATGATGGAATGTCTGTCTGCAAGTTGCAGAACTAACGGTGTAATCTAAAACTAAGCCAAAAAAACAAAAAATTACCGGTAAAGTTTAAGTCTACATCCTATAAGGGCGATTCTGTCAATCAAAAGGCTGTTTTTCGCGTGCTTACGTTCAATACAATATTGGAGGATAAGATGAAAAAATTATTCGCTTTCATCTCGGTTCTTGCAGTAGCTGCGGCGGGATTGTTCGCCGATGTTACGGCCAAGAAACTTGCAGACGGAAAAGTAGAAGCGACATTCTTCTATGGTAATCCGCGTGCTACCGAAGTTCTCATTGCAGGAGACTTCACTAATTGGCAGGCTGGTGCCTTGCCGATGACAAAAACGGACAAAGGTTTTACTCTTACAAAAACTTTTGAACCGGGAACAACTGTAAAATACAAGTTCATTTCTGACGGAAACTGGACTACAGACCTTAAGGCACCAGACTTTATAGATGACGGTTTTGGCGGAAAGAACTCGTTGGCAGAACTTGACGCTATCGCTGGCGGTGATGAGTCTGCCGCTGGAGCAAAAGCAGGAATCAAATTCCAGACCTGGTCTAACCTTGGTTTGCAGTCAACTTTTGACCTTTATGACACAGAAACAAAAGGCGACAAAAAAGAATATTCAAATGATTTTAAGCCGGCTGCTGTAGGTCTTGGCGCAAAATCATACTGGAAATTTGGCGGTTCAATTGTTCCTCATGTACCAGTATATGTAGAAGTTGCACTTGCAGAACTTGAGCCAGACAACGAAGGAAATGTAGGCTATTCAAACCTTTACAAGAGAAACAGCCTTGACCTTGGTGATGGTATGAAGAATTTCCTTGTAGACTTGTTCTTTGATCCGATTTATTGGTTCGGCGGACAGGATGCGGCAAAAACATACCTTGGACACTTTAAGTCTGGAGTTGAAACTGGTTGGGTAGACTGGACAACTGGTTATAAATATGCAAAGCTTCCACCGCACAAAAACGTAAACTGGGACACTGTAGACCAGGAATGGGAAGCAGGTTTCTCTGAAGTTGGTGGATTCAACCAGTTTGCAACAGGCGCTTCATTCAATGAATGGCTTAAGAACCTTACAGACGGAAATGTAGACCTGAACGTAGTATTTGCTCCAAACCGCAGTGCTGACCGTGCTGGTAACCGCTATGGTGTTTACTCTTATGCAAACGCAACATTGTTCGGAAACCATTACATTGATGTACAGTACAACGGTGCTTACGGAACAAAGTTTGATGAAGTTCTTGACGAAGTTTACGAAAATGACCTTATTTTTGGTTATAGAGGAAAATTTGGTCCTGTAACATTCAACGGAAACTATTTGCTTAACCTTTATGGCTCACAGAAAGTTACTGTAGGCGGAAAAAAGATGAAAGCATTCTTTAATCCAGCTGCTTCTGATGTTGGTGCTGTAAATGATGATGTTGACGATAAGCAGGACAACATGGCGGCAAATGCTAACATTACATTCAGTAATGACTTTATTACAGCGAATGTAGGCTACCGTTTCCGCGGTGCTCAGGCTAACATGATGTATATTGAACAGGGTTCAGATGACCATGATCACCTGCAGGATAATCTTGGTTATCTTAACCGCCAGAGATTCTTTGCGGACATCAGTGTAAACGCTACAGAGGCACTTTCTATTGGAGTTGTTCCATACCTTGAAACAAAGTTCAACAAAGATGTTGATTCTAATGACAGTGCTCATAACTTTAAGAATAAGGACACAATGCTTTTGGTAGTTCGCCCAAAGGTTGGATTCAAATTCAATGACAATATGTCTATTGACGGCTATGGCGAAGTTTCTTATGTTTCAGAAGACGAGGACAAGTTTGTTCGCGGTTCAGACACAGAGAACTTTGTATTCAACGAAGCTGGTTTGAAATTTGCCGCAACATTTGAGGACAGCCCACTTGCAAAGCTTGATGTAATCTATGGCTATGATGGAAATACTGATGAAACAAGTTATGCATTGCATTCTTTGCTTGCAGAAGCAGGACTTACAAACGGATGGAATCTTCAGGCTGGTGTTGGAGTTCGCACTCACTACGCTGATGTAGGCGACTTTGAAGACACAGGAGTTCTTCCTGCAGGATTTGCGCTTGGAACATACAAGCAGATTTGCAAGAAGTATTCTACAACATTTATCGCACAGTTCTTGTACGGATTCAATCCATTCAATGACTTTGGTGACAAATGGTGCAACTTTAAACTTGATGACTACATTATCGACCGCGACATTGTTACAGCAGAAGGAAAAGTTTCTTCTTTGTACAACAAGGCTGCAGTACGTGTAGGACTTAGCTTCGATTTCTAATTGAGTAGTGAGGAAAAATAATATGAAAAAAATAATTAGTTTATTTGCTGCTCTTTTAGTGGCGGCAGGTGCAATGACTGTTACAGGCTGTGCGACAAGCCATGATGACTTGGATTCTGTTATAGATCTGTCATCTTTTTATGTGCGTGGTTCATGTGGTTCGTGGGACGCAAATGAAAAGTCAAATAATAAACTTACAGCAAAAGGCGATGGAAGCTATGAATACACATTCAAAGCCGCTGCTGAAAAAGTGAACTTTGCAATTGATGATGGTGCATGGGGAACAACATATCGTATTCAACCTGGTTCAACAGATACTCTTGTAACATACAAGATTGGTAATGAAGTTGAAGCAGCCAGTGGAAATAATGCTAATTGTCCAGAACTTAATGGTTTAACAGTAGGCACTTACTATACAGTAAAAGCAACTCCTCTTGTAAACACAATTAAAATCAAAGTTGTGGAAGGAGAGGCTTCTGTTCCTGCTATTATGATTGTTGGAAACGGAACTGTTACACCTTTGTCTTACAACGGAACCTCTTATGAATATGCATTTGACGCAGATGATACAAATGTAACCCTTACTGTATATTCAAGCAAGAATTACTTGAAATGTGATTCTGTTGCACTTGGTGCAACAGATGCGGCGACTATTACAAAGGATGAAAAATCTTCTAATGTTGTGAAAGTTACAGGCTTGACGGCAGGAAGTCCTTATATTCTGACGATTACAGTAGGCTCTGATGAAGACGGAAACGAAAAAATTACTGCAAAAGTTGTGAAAGATGAACTTCTTCGTCAGGCAGCTGGTATAGGCGACAGTTTTGACTGGACTCCAAAAAATTTAACGAAAGAAAATGATGGAGAATATTCTGTTGAATTTACAGCTAAAGATACATCCACTAAATTTTCTATTCAGAAAGTAGCTGGAAACTGGGATAAACGTTGGTGCGGAGATACAGATGGCACTGATGAAAATGCTGTTACTTTTACAGTAGGAACAGACACTGCTGCAAAAAAGATGGTTTATAAAGTAGGAGGAAACCCAAAGCATGCTCAGATAAAAGGGCTTGAAACTGGAACTACTTACAAAATCACTGTTACCGTATCGGAAACAAATGATGTTTCATTCAAAGTTACTAAAAAGTAAAATTCTTTTTGGTTAAGTGCTAAATAAAGGTGGCTCGATTTATTTCGAGTCACCTTTTTGATGAGAATAGATTATGAACTTTGACAAAGTAAAATCATTTGATTCTTTTAATAAATGTTTGAAGGATAATCAAAATAAAATTAATAATAATTTAAATGTCAGAATTTGTGCAACAGAGCGTTTTACATCGATAGATTCTAAATGTTTTGAATATACAGGAAATATAAAATTTATCCAAAATAAAAAAAGTGGAGTTTTAGAAATACCTGTATTAGTAGCATTGTTATTTACAGACAAATTCAAAACTGATGAGCAAGAATTTTTGTATATAGAAAAAGAACATAAGTTAAGAATAAATTTTAATTTTAATACAATAGAGCCATTTTCTCGTGTGCTTATAGAAGTTTATTTTTAGCAATTATTGCTTTTTATATGTGCAGATATTTCCATGTTTTACATAAATTAAACAAAGAGTAAGAATATGAATTTTTATAATAGTTTAGATGCCATAAATCAGTTCTTTTATGCAATAAAAACTTCAAATACTTGGTCAGGAATAAAAACACACGATTGCCAAGTTACTTATAGAACGGATATAGGTGGTTTTAATTTTATTTCATGTCCAGTTACAGTGAATATCAATAATAAAGATTATTATTCTGTTTATATAGGAGATTTGAATTCGGATGACTATCATACAGAGTTTCAGTCTAATCATCAGAATTTTTGGTTCGATAAAAATACACAAAGGTTAATAATAATAGGAAAAGCAAACAACAAGCAATTTTCTGAATATCAAATTGAAATTCAACTCTAATTTTTGAGTTTAATAAATTGATGATTTCAGGG
>CAVGBY010000154.1:0-787 GCA_963627355.1 uncultured Prevotella sp.
TTTGTGTCGTCCGGTAAAATGTAGCGGGCTGTGTCAGTGTAAATTTCCGGCAAGGACGCGGCTTTTGCGACAATTATTTTTGCCCCGACAGAAAGCGCTTCCAGCGGAGGAATGCCAAAACCTTCATAATAACTTGGAAAAACAAATGCCTTGCAGTTTTTCATCAGGGATTTTACTTCGCCGTCTGAAACATAGCCTAGCAAAATAACATTTTTAAGAGTCTTTAAGTCCTTAAGTTCTTCTGGAACAAGACCGCTTATTGCTTTTCCACTTACTGCGAAAGATTCTTCCGGGTGTTTTTTTGCATATTCACATATCCATGCAAGATTTTTTCGTTTGCTTAATGAGCCGAGCGTAAAATAAAAATCACCTTTTTTTAATAAAGGAAATTTCTCAAAAATCTGGTCATCTTCTTTAACAGAATTAAAATGGTCCCACCCATTTGGAATCACACATATTTTTTCAGGTGAAATTTTATAAATATCCGCAATCTGCTTTTTACTGAACTCTGAAACTGTAAAGATAATTTTTGCCTTTCTTGCAATATTTTTATAGTTTAAAAGACAGTATGCCTTTACAAGTTTATCCTTTAAGCCTGAAAAGTCCTGAGGAAAAACTTTCGCGTAGATGTCATGCAAAAAAGCATATCCGCAGTTTTTTCCAAGAGGGGCAGTGTTTGAAAAATTCAGACCGACAGAACCTGTCTTTTTGCAGAACTTCGGGAATTCAATCAAATCCCAGAATGGAAAACTCTTTATAATCTTCTTTGAGCGGATAACCTTTATAT
>CAVGBY010000154.1:797-2608 GCA_963627355.1 uncultured Prevotella sp.
CTTTTGGATTTGCCGAAACAAGAATAGAAAAATCATCCTGTTCCGTTAAAATTTCATCAAGCCGTCTGCACGTTTCCCATGAAAAACGTTCGATTCCAGTAAGGTTTCTGTTCAAAAAGTTTCCGTTGATAAGAATTTTTTCCATTTTAATCCTTTTGAATTTTAATCTCTTGAATACAAATCCCTTGTGTAGACTTTATTTTTTACATCATCAAGGTCTTTGTTCCAGCGGTTTGCGATAATTATATCGGAATTTTCCTTGAACCACTGCAAATCCTTTGTAACTTTTGAATCAAAGAAATCGTCTCCGCCCTTAAATGTGGGCTCGTACACTATAACCTGAATTCCTTTTGCCTTGATTCTTTTCATTACGCCCTGAATGGAACTCTGCCTAAAATTGTCGCTGCCGGCTTTCATTGTAAGACGGTAGACACCTACTGTTTTAGGGTTTTTTGCAATAATCTGCTCTGCCACAAAGTCTTTTCTAGTCCGGTTTGAGTCAACAATTGCCCGGATAAGATTCTGCGGCACGTCAGAATAATTTGCCAAAAGCTGCTTTGTGTCTTTTGGAAGGCAATATCCGCCGTAACCAAAACTTGGGTTGTTATAAAAATCGCCTATTCGTGGGTCAAGGCTGATTCCTTCAATAATTTGCCTTGTGTTCAAGCCCCGGAGTTCGGCATAAGTGTCAAGCTCATTGAAATATGCGACGCGCAGAGCAAGATAAGTGTTCGCGAAAAGTTTTATCGCTTCGGCTTCTGTACAGTGCGGATTCAAAACCTGAACCTCCTTTTTTATTGCCCCTTCTTTTAAAAGCGATGAGAAGTGCTCAGCCTTTGCCAAAAGAGTTTCGTCATCTTTTGGATAACTTACAACAATTCTGGAAGGATAAAGGTTGTCGTAAAGGGCATGGCCTTCGCGCAGAAATTCCGGTGAAAAAAGCATATTCTTGTAGCCGGAAGTTTTTCTAAGATTTTCAGTGTAGCCGACTGGAACTGTGGATTTTACAACAATAGTAGCCTTTGAACCCGATTTTTTTACAAGTTCAACAACAGCCTCCACGCTGGAAGTGTCAAAGTAATTTTTTTCCTCGTCATAATTTGTCGGCGTTGAAATAATGATAAAATCAGCATCTTTGTATGCTTCCACAGCATCTGTTGTGGCGGTTAGATTCAAATCTTTGGTAGAAAGATATTCAGAAATCTCTTTGTCAAGTATTGGAGATTTTTTATTATTGATTAAGTCAACCTTTTCTTGAACAATGTCAACGGCTTTTACTTCGTTGTGCTGTGCCAAAAGAATCGCATTTGAAAGCCCGACGTAGCCTGTTCCTGCAACTGCTATTTTCATTCTTTTAGTTTAGCACAGACAGAAATTTTTTGCTATACTTCGGATTTTGTGAATAAAACCAGTTTCTCAAGAATTATTTCTGCCGTAAGAAATTTGTATTCGGCTCTTGAGTTTTGCGGCGGAAGCTCAATGCAGAAAGATTCAGTTTTTTTATTTGAGGTGATTGCAAAATAAATTTTTCCTGGAATAGAATCTTTTTGGTTTTTGGGGTCAACGTTTCCGGTTGTTCCAGTTATTCCGATTCCTATTTTTGCATTGAATGAATTCCGGGCGGCGTTTGCCATTGCTATTGCGGTTTCCACTGAGTAGACTGAGTGTTTTTTTATGGTTTCTGGAGGAACTCCGAGCATTATCTTTGCGTTGTTTGAATAAGTTACAAATGAACCTGCGAAAATTGCGGAGGATCCTTCTGTGTCCGTTATAAGCGATGCGATTAATCCCCCTGTGCAGCTTTCCATCGC
>CAVGBY010000154.1:2618-4678 GCA_963627355.1 uncultured Prevotella sp.
CGCTGTTATTGATATGTTTTTTTCTATCAGTTTTTTTGTGAAAAAAATATATTCTGAACGTATTTTTTCTTTGTCTACCATAGTTTGAAAACCTCTATACTTTTTTGTGTCCGATTTTTCATGCCGTTCATCTTTTTATTTACCAACATACTGCGACCAGTTTTTGTCGTCAAAGATGTTGTCTTTTACTGTGTACCACTCGTCGTCTTTTATGTTGAACTTTGTGTTCTTTCGTATTCTGGTGCTTTCAGCAGGGGCGTTTGACATTTTTATAAAGTCGTTCTTTGTCATACCCCCCCCCATAGAATTTACGTCGAGCGGATTTTTTGTGAACGGATTCAGCGCTTTTCCGTCAATGTCTTTTAGCGCAAGGGCAGGAGTATCAGCGTTTGTCATAAAAGTGTAGTCTTCTTTCAAGTTTCCGTTGCAAGCGAAATCTTTTACAAGCAAGGTGGCTGTCATATTTTCCTTGTAGAACGGAAAGTTCTGTGTCTTGTTGTCAAATGTTCCAGTGTCGCGGCTCATTCCGTGGTCAGAGACAATTATGATTTTTGTGTTGTCATACAGATTATTTTCTTTCAGAAAATCAACAAAATTTGCAAAACGCATAAGAATTCCGACCATAGAAGAGTAGGTCTCGTCTTTTCCGCACGAACCAAAATCTGTTACATTTTCCACAGGAATATAGTCTGGTGCCTGCAGAAGAATTGACTCGTGGTTTGCCTCGTTGTCCAGAAGGAAGAACGCATTTTTTTCAGAGGAGAAATCTGTCAGTTCCGGAAGCAGGTCAATCTCGGAATAATTGTCAATGAATTTTGCGCTGTTTTCAAATTTGTTGTAGGAAATCCAGTATTCCTTGTGGTAAATAATCTGCCTCATAAACGGCGGAACAATCTTTAGTACGCTGAACCAGATAAAGTTTCGCTTGATTCCTTCGCTCATGAACGGAGATTTTTTCATGTTGTGCCGTGCATACCAGATGTCAGAGTATGCTCCATGCGTTGTAACCCGGTTTATAAAATCATAGCCTTTATACATATCCGTAACAGGCTGCTCAAGGTAATTTTCGTAAGGAAGGTCTGCAACGGTAACATTCCAGCCGTTCTGGTGAAAAACTATAGGCATTGTAAGAATTGCCTCGTTGTGCTTTTTCTGAAGAGTCTTGTCCGTCCGGCGGTTTATTTCAAAAGGAGTGTAGTCGTAGCCGCCAAAAATTCCCGGAGTTCCAATCATTGTGAGTTTTCCAAATGAAACTGTGTTCGGGTAATAAACAAAACCGTCAAGACGTTCTTTTAACTGAGGATTGTTTTCTAGCACTTTTGGAATCAATGGGGAAAAATATCTGTCCTGCATAAGAACAATGACATTCTTTCCTGTTCTTGAAAGGTGAAAAACTGGCTCGATTTTCTTTGAAAGGTCTGGCGCTTCCATTTTTCTGAATGAATTTTGAACCGAGATAATATTCTTTCCGGAAATAGCGGCAAGCGAAATCAGGAAAATTGTGCAGAGTGAATTTAAAATCTTCGCTTTTAACGAGAATGTCAGTGCGACCAGCACCAGAATTATCGCCATGCACAGAATATTTATAAGGACTGTTTTTGTTTCAGGCATAAAATGCTGCGGAGTCATAAAAAGAAGGTTTGGATTTACAGGCCCATAGTTTCCTGAGAAAGCAAAACAGTTTAACAGCGCGGAAAAAGCCACAAAACTGAACAGGAATGTCAAAACCTTTTTTGTCTTTGAGGAAAACAGCGCATAAAAACAAAACGGCCACACAACAAAAAATCCAAGAGCCTGAAAAAATGTGTGCCACACAAAAAACAGAGGCGAAGTGTAGGAGTCTACGTAACTGTATTGTTCCGGTTCAGACTGCATTAATATTGAAGGAATTGCAAGTCCTGTAAGAACTGCAAGGATAAACGCTGAAATCAAAAATATTGAAAGACGCAGTTTCGGTTTTTTATCAAGAATATTAAAGTGATTTTCAAAGAACGAACCCAAAAACTTGACTGCAAACGGTGCAAGAGGAATCAGAATTCCTGCAAAAACAAGCATAATGC
>CAVGBY010000155.1:0-4650 GCA_963627355.1 uncultured Prevotella sp.
TATCTGGATTCATCCATAGGAATACCGCGGATTTTCTTGACGTAGATTCTGCGCATAAGGGTCAAAGACATTGCAACCGACATAAATTCCGCTATTATAAAGCACCACCAGACGTTATCAACATTTCCTGTCTTAGAAAGAAAATATGCGGCTGGAAGAAAAATAACAATCTGCCTGCTGAACGAAACTGCCATGCTGTAAATTGCGCTTCCGAACGCCTGAAAGACAGAAGAAAGTGTGATTGCAATTGCAGCCCCAAAAAAACTTGGCGCAATCAGACGCAGCGCCACACTTCCCATACGCTTCATTTCCGGCGTCGCGCTGAACATTGAGAAAAGCTGCCCCGGAATTGCCTCAAACAGAACAACACCGACAGTCATAATGCAAAGCGCAAGCATAAGCGCCCCGCGGATTGCGTTTGTAATTCGCCTGTGGTGCTGGGCGCCATAATTGTAGGCAATGATAGGAATAATTCCATTGCAAAGTCCAAAGACAGGCATGAATATAAAACTGTTCAGCTTAAAATAAACGCCGTAAACTGCAATCGCTGTATCGCCGCCGTTTGGCGTTCCACCAAGAATAATGTTCATAAAATACGTGATTACAGAAGTAATCGATGTCATCAATATTGATGGAACTGCCACTTTATAAATCTGGGCAATAATCTTTGAGTCAAGGATGATATTTTTTAACTTTAACTGAATGTCCGGGTTTTTCTTTATATTCAAAGCCAGCGAGACACATCCGCCAATAATCTGACCAAGAACAGTCGCAAGCGCGGCGCCTTTAATTCCCATTTCAGGGAAAGGTCCGATTCCAAAAATAAGAAGCGGGTCAAAAATACAGTTAAAAACCGCGCCCACAATCTGCGAAATCATGGAAAGAAAAGTTCTTCCCGTTGCCTGCAGAAGCCTGTCAAACATAGTTCCGACAATCGGGCCAAGACCAAGAATAAGGATTATATTAAGGTATTGCTGTCCGTATTCAATAATTGTCTGGTTTGCAGTCTGAGAACGAAGATAAGGTCCGGCAAGAAGAACCCCGGCAACCACAAACAAAATCCATGTTATTACAGAAAGGACAATTCCGTTCATCGCGGCCTTATTGACATCTTCCTGATTTTTCTGACCAAGTCTGAGTGAAAGCAGGGCATTGACACCGACAGCAGTTCCGACCCCGAATGCAATCATAAGATTCTGGATCGGGAACGCCAAAGAAACCGCTGTCAAAGCCTCCGCGCCTATCATCCCGACAAAAATCGAGTCAACAATATTGTACAGAGCCATAATGAACATTGAAAACATTATTGGCAATGACATATTTAAAATGAGTTTCATCATGGGCATTGAGCCCATTTTATTTTCTGTAGACATAAGTTATCCTGCGCAAAAATTAGTCTAGCAATGCGTCTAATTCTGAAGTAATCTTGGCCTTATCCATTTTTTGTCCGATTATGCACAACTTTATCATGCGGTCACCGACTTTTTCATCCCATTCCGCACGCATTTTAGGCTCCTGCGCAAGAACTTCCTCCTGCTCCGCCTTAGTGGCAGCCGCAAGCCAAGTTCCAGAAGCACCGGCAGAAATCTGTCTTCCTGAAGTTTCAAAGACATAGGCCATATTCTGCTCATCGCTGAACCACACAACACCTTTTGAGCGGATAATATTTCTTGGCCAGCGACCTGCGTACTCTTCAAGCTTGTCGCGGTTAAACGGACGTCTTCTGTAATATACAAAATTTCCGATTCCGTACTCGTCCTCGTCGCTTCCGGCGTCGCCCTCGTGTTTATGCTCGTGGTGGTGATGCTCGTGTCCTTCCTCGTGTCCGTGATGTTCGTGCTCATGCTCCTCATGCTCATCGTGGTCATCATCGTCCTCTTCTTCTGACTCAAGATGCTGAACCCACGCCGCGCTTTCAAAGACCGCGTCAAAGTCAAACCGTTCTGTAGCAAGAATATCCTCGACCTCAACGTTTCCGCGTTCTGCCTCAATCACCTTTACATGTGGCTGCAGCGCTTTTACTACCGCGTGAACTTTTTTCATCTCCTCAGGAGAAACAAGATCTTTTTTATTGATAATCAAAGTTGAACAGAATTCAATCTGCTGAACCAGAAGCGACTCCAAATCTTCCTCGTCCATATCCTTTTTAAGAAGATTATCGCCGGCAGAAAATTCATCAACAAGACGTTTTGCGTCAACAACAGAAACAACATTGTCAAGACGACCATTATCAATCTGCATAATTGCCTGGGCAATCGGCATTGGCTCGCATACACCGGAAGCCTCAATTAAAATGTAGTCGAATTTTCCGGAATCAATAAGATTTTCAATCTGCTTTACAAGGTCAGACTTTAAGGTGCAGCAGATACAACCGTTCTGAAGACCGATAATGCTTGATGTGTCAGTGATATTCGCCTCTTTTGAAATAAGAGTCTGGTCCACGTTGATTTCACCAATATCGTTCACAATTACCGCAACTTTAAAACCTTTCTGGTTTGTAAGAACTTTATTCAGCAAAGTTGTTTTTCCAGCGCCAAGATAGCCACAAAGCAAAGTTATAGGAACTATTTTTTTAGACATTTTTTTTACCTCGATTTTTTATTCTCACTTTTTAAATATTCAGCAAAGCCGCAAGGTCTTTTGCCGTAAAATGCAAATCCTCCGCGACTTTTGCGGCCGGTCCTGACTCGCCAAACCGGTTTATGCAGAACAGGTCTTTTCTGCTTGTCGCATAATGTTTCCAGTCAGCGCTGATTCCAGCCTCGGCACACACAATCCGTTTTGCGCCGCCGAAAAGCCCGGCCTGAACACTTTCGTCAAGCTCATCGAATTTATTATAGTCAATAACAGAGACAACGCGGATTTTCGTTTTTCCAGAAATAGAAGCCGCCTCTATTGAAGTTGAAACCTCCGAGCCGGTAGCAAGGATTGTGATTTCTGGAGTTCCCTCGCAGTCAAGCGCGACATAAGCGCCGTTTTTCCGGATTGAATTTTTCCAGTCCTTGTCCGCCTTTGCAAAGCCCTGGATTGCCTGACGTGTAAGAGCGATGCAGACAGGATGATTTTTTGACTCGTAAGCCATTTTCCAAGCCTCAAGGGTTTCCTGCGCATCAGCCGGACGCAAAACCTGGACGTTCGGAATCGCACGCAAAGAAGCCAAAGTTTCAACAGGCTGATGGGTCGGTCCATCTTCCCCGACATAGATTGAATCATGTGTAAGAACGTAGATGTTCGGCAGATTCATTAACGCCGCCACACGAAGCTGCGCGCGCAGGTAATCAGCAAAGACAAGGAATGTCGCGCAGAACGGACGCAATCCGCCATGAAGATTCATTCCGGAAACAACAGCGCTCATCGCAAATTCTCGGATTCCAAACTCAATTGTTCTTCCGGTTCTGTTCTGTGAATTAAAAATTCCGCCGCAATCCTTAAGAACTGTCTTGTTAGGTCCTGCCAGATCCGCTGAACCGCCGACAAGATTTTCATATTTCTGGGCAATAAAATTCAAAGACTTTCCGCTTGCGTCGCGGGTAGCCATTTTGTCTGTCTCGGAAAATTCCAGTTCAGGAACATCTTTTGTAGGCTGATCGTTAAAATATGCATCCCATTTTTTGCGTAAATCAGGATTTTCTTTTGACCACGCCTCAAATTCAGATTTCCACGACTCTTCTTTTGCCGCCCATTCTGCTTTTTTAGAATTGAAATATTCGTAGGCTTCCGGAACAACGTAGAAATCCTTTTCTTCTGGAATTCCAAGGAATTTTTTAGCGTATTTTATTCCTTCTTCCCCGAGCGGAGCGCCGTGAGTATCAGCAGTTCCCTGTTTCGGCGAAGAAAAACCGATTATAGACTTTAAAATGATAAGACTTGGCTTGTCAGTACATTTTTTTGCTTTTTCAACAAGTTTCAGAATCTGCGCAGGTTTGTACATATCACCGCAAAGAACCTGCCATCCATAAGCCTCGTAACGCTTGGCAATATCTTCATTAAAAGTGATGTCCGTAGATCCGTCAATTGAAATTTTATTCATATCGTAGAAAACAATAAGTTTTCCAAGCTTAAGGTTTCCGGCAAGGGATGAAGCCTCAGAAGAAACGCCCTCCTCAAGACAGCCTTCGCCAACCAGTGAATATGTGTAATGATCAACAATCTTATGTGACGGAGTGTTAAAACGAGCCGCAAGCATAGTTTCCGCGACAGCCATTCCAACCGCCATAGAAACGCCCTGTCCAAGTGGTCCCGCAGTACATTCAACGCCATCAGTAATCCCATATTCAGGATGACCGCAGCAGACACTTCCGACCTGACGGAAAGATTTTATATCTTCAAGGGTAACTTTGTATCCGCTTAAATGAAGCACCGAATACAAAAGCATTGAACCATGTCCGGCAGACAAAACAAATCGGTCTCTGTCCGCCCATTTAGAATCAGCAGGATTGTGCTTAAGGATTTCTCCATAAAGGACTGCGGCTACCTCCGCCGCACCAAGAGGAGTTCCCGGATGTCCAGAATTCGCCTTCTGAATCGCATCCATCGACAAACTTCGGATAGAAGTCGCCACAGCCTTAATCGCTTTCTCGTTCATCTTTAACCTCTAAACTGATATTGAAATTTCAAATTTCTGGAATTTCTTTTTTTTATATGTAAAAC
>CAVGBY010000156.1:0-4590 GCA_963627355.1 uncultured Prevotella sp.
ATTCTATTATAAGTAACCTACCTTTTTTAATTTTATATTTATATTTATTGGGAAAAAATGAGTAACGAAAACGAAATTTTAGACGATGAAATTGTTCCAATCGAACCTCAGGCTGAAAATCCAGAGACGATTGAAAATCAGGATGAATTGAATGCAGAATCAGATGCAGATATTTCTTTTGAAGATTTAGGGCTTGATGAACCGACTCTTGCGGCTGTAGAACGGAAAGGATTTAAGGTTCCTTCGCCGATTCAGGTTCTGGCGATTCCGCGGCTTTTGAACGGTGATGCGAATATCATTGCTCGTGCCAGAACGGGAACTGGAAAAACAGCGGCTTTCGGGCTTCCGATTATCCAGAAATTGCGTGGCACTACAGGAACGGTAAAGGCGCTTATCCTTGAGCCGACCCGTGAGCTTGCGATTCAGACCTGTACGGAACTTCAGTCTTTTACAGAAGGAAAAACTCCGCGTACATGCGTTCTTTATGGTGGCGCGTCTTATTCAACTCAGATAAGAGATTTGAAAAAAGGCGTAGAGATTGTTGTTGGAACTCCTGGACGAATTCAGGACCATCTTGAGCGAAAAACTCTTGACATCAGCAAAATTGACTATTTTATCCTTGATGAAGGCGATGAGATGCTCGATATGGGATTCATTGACGACATTGAGGAGATTTTTAGACAGGCAAATCCTGACGCAAGAATTCTTTTGTTCAGTGCGACAATGCCAGCTCCAATCTTAAAGATTGCCGGCGAATTTATGGGCGATTATGAGATTGTTGAAGAGGAAGGCGTTGTTGACGAACCTTTGCTGATTGACCAGAAATATTGGCTTGTCCGTGAAGGCGACAAGATTGAGGCGCTTGTTCGTCTTATCGATATTGCGGATGATTTTTATGGAATTGTATTCACCCAGACAAAGCACGATGCGGACAATGTGACCCGCGCGCTTGATGAAAAAGGATATGAGGTTGCCGCGTTGCACGGTGATATTGCCCAGGCTCAGCGTGAAAAGATTATTGCTCGTTTCAAGACAAAAAAGACAAGAATTCTTGTTGCTACCGATGTTGCTGCCCGCGGAATTGATATTAAGAATCTTAATTACGTTGTAAATTATTCGCTTCCTTTTGATGGTGCGACTTACGTTCACAGAATTGGACGAACAGGACGAGCCGGAAAAGAAGGTGTTGCTGTTACTTTCGTTGCGCCGCAGGAAACTAGAAAACTTGGATTCCTTCAGCGTTCTGTAAAAAAAGCCAGCAAGGGCGAAATGAAGGAAGAAAAAGTTCCTTCTGTAGACGAGGTTATTGAAAAAAAGCGTGGCCGTGTTTTTGGGGAACTAAAGGAAAAACTTGGACTTTCAGGCGACGAGCCTAATCTTGTAAAAGCTTCTGAAGAATTTGAAAATATGGCTGCAGAACTGACTGCAGATAACGATGCGAATTCTGTTCTTGCCTCTGTTCTTGCGGTTCTTTACGGTGAAAAACTGAACAAGTCTCGCTATGGAAAAATCACCCAGCAGGGAAGTATTGCAAACCAGACCCGTCTTTACATTCAGATTGGACGCAGAGATGGATACAATCCTCGTTCTGTTGCGGATTACTTTAGCAAAATGCTTGATATTCCTGGCAGACTTGTTGACAGAATCGATATTTCTTCAAACTTTACGTTGGTTTCTTTGCCGAAAGAGGCCGCGAAACGTGCGTTGGATTTTGCTAAGGAAAACCAGAATGTTCCGCATATGCACGTTGACGTTAAGGAAAGTGATTCTGACTTTGGCGGTGGTCGTGGCGGACGCGGTAGAGGTCGTGGAGGATTTGGCGGCGGCCGTGGCGGACGTGGAAGAGGCCGAGATCGCGACAGAAGATTTGACGATGGCGGAATGCGCGAGGAACGCGGTGGAAGAGGGCGTCGTTCAAGACCGAATTTCCATAACCAGTCAGAACGTTCAGTTCGTGCCGGTTCTGCGGGACTTTACAAGCAGAAGAAAAACGGCAAGGCAGAACGCTTCTAATTATTTTTTGTAATTGCCTAACCAGCTGAAAATTGGCGCTTGCCAGTTTTCAGCTTTTTTATTGTCTTTTATCAGAGTTTTGTACATTTTTTTCATGTATTCTTGGATTTCCAGGACATCGGAAGGAAAAATATCTGTCGCATCCTTAAACAGTTTTTCTATAAAGTTTTCCGCATCTTTTTCTGAGAAAAAATTCTTTTCATTTATTGCCGTAAGAAAATAAAGCGCGGCGGTCACGCAGTTTATGCTGTGCTGTTTTACGTAAAGGACGCTTTCTGAAATTTTTATTGCTCCAGAATAAATTTCATCTAGAATTTCCTGCGCTTCGTATTCGTTCATTTCTGTTGTCTTTAAGATTTTCCGTACAAAAGCCCATGTTCCGGCGACAATCGCGACATGAAGGCTTGGCACGCACAAAAGATGAGGGTCAAAGGCGTGGATAACCACGAATCGTGGCGAGGCAAAGTATTTTGGGCGGTCTGTTGTTGTCAAGGTTTTTGAATAAATAGTTCCCGCTTCCTTGTAAAGTTTTGTGATGAATTTTTCAAATTCTGCAAGCACGGAAATTGCCTTCTCTTTTTCAAGTCTGCAGAAAAGCACATCCATAGTTCTTGCGATAAACCAGACAAAATCAAGGTAGATTTTTACTTTTGACGGAGTGAATGGAATTTGACTGTCAAGATTATGGTCAACATGGACAACCGGAATATTTGTAATCTTGAATTTTTGCTTCTGCTGGATGATAAAAAAATTTGACACAACAGTTTTTGCAAGTTGAGGCAGTTCTTTTCTGTCTGCAGGGATGAAAAACATCCGCCTAAAAGTCCTGGACGCTGAAAAAGCCGCGAATGTTTTCTGGGATTTTCTGTTTTTTTTCATAGTTCATTTTCCTGTCTTATGGAATCTAGCCTTCTTAACCTTTCTTTGTCCGGAGTTATGCAAAGATTTTTTTCCTGTGTCGGAATTACAAGCCCTTTTGGACCGTTTTTTGCCCGGCGAAGATATTTTACATGGGTGTAATACAAGTCAGTTTTTCCGGCGTTCCGTGCTTTTGAATAATAAACCGCAAGATTTGCCGCATCTAAAAGAATATCAAGTGGAATAGTTTTTCCCGGACGGTTTTTTACAAAAACATATCCGCCTGGAAAATCCCGCACATGAAACCACATATCAGCGCCACGGACATGATGGCGCAGCAGCTCGTCGTTTTCGTTTGCATCGCGTCCGACCAGAATGTACCAGCCGTTAACAGTGTAATCTAGGCCCGGGTGTTCCTTTTTTTTCTGCTGTTTTGGAGTTGTGTCCTTGCGCAAAAGTTGTTCAATCCGCACAGGATTCTTTTCATTTTTCATCTCCTGATACATTTTTTCAACTTTTTCTATCTTTTTTTGCGCGATTTCTATGTCGTGCTTTAGGCTTTCCGTTCCAGACAAGGCTTTTTTGTATTTTTCATAATATTCCGCGGCATTTTCCTGTGCGTTTTTCTTTGGGTCAACAAGAATACGCACGGTTTTTCCGGATTCGTAATCCTCACATTCTAGAAAATTTGAATTTTTGCCCAAAAGGTAACTGAATGAAAGAATCAAGTCGCCATAATGCTTTAGTTCTTTTGAATTTTCAAATTCAGTCTGTTTTTTTTCTAGTTTTTCAAGGGCGGCAGTCATCCTGCTGTGGGTTGCGTTGAACCATTTTTCCGCCTGAAGAAGAAGTGATTCACGCGAAAGGTTCTGTGCATGCTCGCCGTACCAGATGTCAACTTTTTGATTAAAGGAAAGTTCCGGTCTGTCTGGATTTGCTTTCTGGTATTCCTCTGCGATTTCCGAAAAGTCGCGGATAGGCCATTCTTTTTTTGCGGGATTTTCTTCTGGAATTGAAAATGTTCCGCCTGAGATTTCGCCTTTTGCCGGCCGGCGGAACATTGTGTCCAGAATATTATTTTTTGTGTCGCATACGATGACGTTTGCCGCGTTGGACCACAATCTTATGTAAATGATAAAAGACTCGTCGCCGTGCGCTAAATCCATCTGTATAATTCGCCTCTGTCCGATTTGTTTTATGCTGATAATTTTTGAACCTTTTATGCGGGACTTTAAAAATTCCATAAAGCGTAAAGGCTTGTCGTTTTTTATTATTTTCCGCCTTGTCTCGTTTATTCTGCAGGAATTTTGCGCCGTGCAGACAAGAACAGTTTTCGCCTCTCCGTTTCCATAAAGGTAAAAAGCGATTGTGTCATACCCGGGCTGGATAATATCCTGTATAAAATATCCGTTTATGTTCAGTTCCTCAAGAATTTTGTCGATTTCATTGCAGTTTAGAGACATACAAAAATTATAGCAGAATTCTTTTTTAGTGTGTAGGCAAGCAATTTTTGAAAGAAAATGTCATTGTTTTAGTTTTTTACCTCTTCCTGAAGTTCTAGAATTTTTTTTAGAGGAAGTGATGTTGCTTTTGCAATTTGCTCAGAAGAAAGATTGAGTTCAAAAAGATTTTTTGCTGTTTCAACCGCCCGCTCCTCTGCCGCTTCCTGCCTTTTTACCCGAATATCTGTGTCGTAGTCATAGTCTGCGATAAGCATGT
>CAVGBY010000157.1:0-4458 GCA_963627355.1 uncultured Prevotella sp.
GCTTAAAGCTGAAAAACAAACCAAAAGCATTTTACACAATCTTTTTTTCATAATTCCTCCAAAAGTCATATTATGATTTTTCAAAATTCTAAACTCACATATCGGGTAATTATAAATCATAAAAAAAGAATTTCAAAGGTAAAAATGTAAAGGTGAATATAAAAGACAACCCCGATTTTTCTCTTATTGATAAAAAAAAATCATACATATATAATTGAAGAATCTAATATTTTTCGAGGTTTAAATGACTGGTTATCTAGGAGGAGTCCTTTCTTCAGGACTTTCGTTTGTGTTTATCATTTTTACGATAGGCGCGTTGGGCTATCTTATTGGTGGTGTAAAAATCAAGGGAATTGAGTTGGGTACAGCTGGCGTTCTGCTGGTCGCGCTTCTTTATGGTGTTCTTGTAAGTTATGTTCCGAATTTTAATGTCCAGGGAACGACTATCACTTTATGGGCCGAAAATATCAAGGGAAGCTTCGGCATGGTTTCAAATATTGGAACTGCCCTCTTTGTTACGGCGGTCGGTCTTATCGCGGGTCCGAAATTCTTTAGAAGTTTCAATAAAAGCACTTTTTCGTACATAATCCTTGGCGTAATTATAATTGCAATCGGTGCCATAACAGCTATAATCTTTGTAAAATGCGACAAGAACCTTTCTCCGGAAATGGCTGTCGGTCTTCTTACAGGAGCGTTGACCAGCACACCGGGCTTGAGCGCGGCAAAAGAAGTTGCCCAAAATGCTGACCAGACTGTTGCCGGCTACGGAATCGCATACCTTTTTGGTGTTCTAGGTGTTGTTCTTTTTGTTCAGATTGTTCCAAAAATTCTAAAAGTCAATATGCAGAAAGAAGTTGAAAACTTTAAAGCCGCAAATTCAATTCAAGTTCCAGAGCCAAAAGGAAAACTTTTAAAACTTGACCCGTTTGATTTCTTTCCTTTTGTACTGGCAGTTGCGTTCGGCTGTATTATCGGCGCGATTAAAATCCCGGTTGGAACAACAGAAGCCATTGTAGACGGCGAGACAATCAAGCAGATTTCATACTTTAACCTTGGAAATTCAGGCGGATGCCTTGTAGGCGGTCTTATTGTCGCGCACTTTGCGCACTTGGGATTTTTGGATCTTCGCATAAAAAAGGAAACATTGAACTTTATGCGTGAGCTTGGACTCGTGCTGTTCCTTATTGGCGCAGGCGTTCCGGGCGGTGTGAACTTTGTTGCAAACTTCCGAGTCTCTTACTTCCTGTACGGTGTGGTTCTTACATTAATGCCGATGATTATCGGTTATATTATTGCACGCTATGTATTCAAGCTTAGTATTTTGAACAACTTGGGTTCTATCACCGGCGGTATGACTTCTACACCTGCATTGGGTACTTTGATTTCAACAGCAGGAACTGATGAGGTTTCCAGCGCTTATGCCGCGACATATCCATTTGCGCTTGTTTCTATTGTTCTTGCGGCAAAAATAATTGTAATAGCCTTGTAGTTTTATACTAAAGACTAAATGATAAACGCACGGTGGTTGAGCCTGTCAGAAACCACCGTGCGTTTTTTTTTTACGTTATTTGAACAAGATATAATATTTCAATCCTGAACCATTATCCATTGTAAATTCTTTTATATTCCCCAAATGAACTATATATGAGCCGGTTTTATACACATATGCAGATGGGTTTTCCTTATAATAAATCGGTCCTGTGTAGACAAGATATTCTTCATCTTTTGTCTTATAAGTTGTATTAATACCTGGCGCTTGGTAAAGCATATCCAATATCGTGTTGAACTTTTCTTCTTCTGATGCTGCAAATAAAACCGAATAAAATCCAGTTAAATCAATCTTCGGGTAAGCCAAGTTACCCCCCCCCACGGTTTTTGAGCCGCTTTTATACAATGTGATATGGCTTGAATCATTGGTGTAAATCTGCACCGCCGAAAACAAAGCCAAAAGTTCAGAAAAACTGTAATCATATCCGTTATACGCCACCGCCCGAACAACAGACTCAGTATCAACGTATTTGTTCCTAAAAATCTGCTGGACAAGGTCTATTCCGCCAAAATTGCGCGCCAGATATGCGCCAAATGCATAGGCATTGGCATATTTATAGTAAACTGAATCATCTGAACTCCAGATAGAAAAACCGTAGGTAGTTCCAGAAAGAAAAGTAGAAAGCCTTCCCTGCGGTCCTGACAATTCATCAATTCCCAAAAGATCAACAAAAAATTCTTCTGTCAGCATGGAAAGCATTTCTGTATACCAAGTGTTCCACCATCCTGATAAATTATAATTCAGCATTTTTTGGACAAATCCAAGCATATGCTGGAATTCATGCACCAACGTAGAAACTATTGCCGGTGACAAAATTTCATTTTCATCAGAATCTTTTGTGGTAAGAAAATATGTGTCCACGTAGAACATTTCGCATTTGTTTGAATAATTTGAATATGTGTACATATCATTTGGAGAAAAAAAACCATAAGTTCCGCCGTTATTCTTTTTTGTCTCCTCATAATCATCAAAAATATCGTAGACCAGAATATTGATTTTTGTCGATTCGGTCACATCTATAATATACATGTAACTTTGTGTCGGAACATTTGAACACAGAAAACTTGTCTCAACAGGATAAATCTTGTCAAACCAGTCAGACAGCTCTTCAAAAATCGAGTCAGAGGGCGACTCTATAGAAGAATCGTCGTAATACCAGATACGGCAATATTCCCCTTCTTTCATTTTTTTAGCGGTTACCTGCGTGTTCTTATATTCCTTGTCAAGATAAAAAGTCGCCTCATCGCCAGTGTAGTCGGGCAAAGATTTTGAACTGTACGCCCATCTTGCTCCAGAACACGGAATCAGTTCTGAAACAACCGGCTCTGGAATATAATCAATTCTTTTTGGCATATTTAAATCAATTTTTACTGTATTATTGGTTTCGGAGGTTCCTGCGCTTCTAGAATAATTTAAAGCAACGTTCAGCGATGAATATTCACTTTCTTCCCATGAATAAGAATCGTTTGAAGAGTTCGCCGTAACACTAGAATCATTGTAGCAGACAAGATACGCATCTTTTGCCTGAAAATCCGTAGAAAAAGAATATGTCTTTGAATCATCCACGCTGACAATATTTTCACTATAAGTTTTTTCAGAAGAATCACCAAAATAGCAGCCGCACAACAGAAAAGAAAGCGCAAAAGCCTGCAAAATCAATTTTTTCATTTTTTATTCCCTGTCAATTGTTCACTCTTCTATTATCTTAAAAGAAACCGCTTTTACAGAACCATCTTTCAGGCGGTTCGTCACAAAACCTTTCTTTTCATTTTTTATTATCGTTCCAGTCAGCAAAATCTTTTTTCCCTGAGCGCCAAGCAACTCTGATTTCATCGAATCATCTGCCTCTATAAAATATTGCTTTCCTTCCTCTGTAACAAACCCCGGAAAATTGAACGGCATATTCCCAAATGAACAGACAGTTCCTTTCTCAGAAAAAAAATTATTTTTCCTTGAATAAGACTGTGCAGCAAAAACAAGGCAAAACGTGGCCGCAAAAAACATAAGCGCCTTTTTCATATTTTTTCCTTAATCGCATTTTTTCCAGAAAGATTCAGGACAAAATCAAAATTTTCATCAATATTTTTTAAAATATTCTTCTTGCAACGCTCTGCAAAAACAAGTGCGGCTTTATCTTCAGGAATCAGCTCATTCGCATAAATAAATTTTTCCGCGGCTTTTTCAAAATCATGCGCATAAAAAAGCTCCAGGGCTTCCTCAAAAACTGAAATTTCATAAATCTGCTGCCGGGTAAGCTCGCTTTTTACCCCCACAATTGAATAAACCTGGACAGGCCGCTCTTTTCCGTCAAAAATCACCTTGCCAAGTTTTTTTGCTATAATCTCATCTTTATGCGCGCCAAAATCAATTGAATTCCAGGTTTCCTCCGTGCAGACAATACATTCCCCGTACAATTCGTTGACTACCTCAAGCCGTTCGGCAAAATCAACCTCGCTTCCTAAGACTGTAAAATTCCTTTTAAAATTTGAGCCAAAATCACCGGCAATCAAGTTTCCTGTGTTTATCTGAACCATTGAATGAATTTCAAAAGGCATATCGCCCAAAATCATGTGCTTTTTATTGAACTCATTCTCCGCTTTTTTCATATTTATAGCCGCGACGCACGAAAAATAAGCGTGTTCCCTGAACGCGACCGGATAGCCAAAAACCGCGGAGATTTTTCCATTGGAAATCTTGTCAATGCATCCATTCTGCTCAAAAAGTTTTTCATTCATCACAGAAAAATATTCGTTCAAGATCGTTTTTAAAAGAGAAGGATTGTCAATCCTGTCATAAAGATAGGAAAAATTCCTTATTTTGCAGAACATAACCGAAGCGCTGACCTTTTTGCCGTCAGAATTCACCAAGGCAGGATTTTTTATAATTTTTTCAACAAACGCAGGGGAAAC
>CAVGBY010000158.1:0-4403 GCA_963627355.1 uncultured Prevotella sp.
TCCTGGAACATTGAAATAGGGCGAGTAATAAATGTCGCAGCTGTTGATTTTCTTTAGGATTTTCCCTGGAAATGCAAAAAGTTCCCTTAATGAAAAGGTTTTTACCTCAAGATTAAGGATTTCAGTCTTTTCCGACCTGAATTTTTCAAGTTCATCTTTGTTTCCAAGCAAAAGACATTCATTCTTTTTTGTAAGATAGGGAAGAAGCGCATTTAAATATGAGCCGACTCCTCCGCTGTTTGTCATTCGGCAGTCTATGGCAAGTTTCATACATATAGAATAGAATAAAGTGTTTATTTTTTCTACAAAAAATGGTAAAACAAGGTGATGTATTTTTCAAAAAAGATGATAAAAAAAGGTTATATTCTGATTTTTGCCGCATTTTTTTCGTTTTGTCCGTTTTTAAATGCTGGAACTTATGGAACTCAGCAGCTTATTCCGGCTGGTCACTGGGTTTACGACGCGCTTTTTATGCTTTCAAATGAAACAAAGCGCACCTCTTTTGCGACAAACGCCCCGATTTCTGTCGGCGAGCTTAAAATGTATTTGAATCTTGTTCCTTATGAAAAGTTAAGTGACTCCGGAAAAAATCTTTACGACAAACTTTCCGGTTATCTTGGGGAAAAAGCTCATAGTATTGATATGGGACCGGTTTATTTTGGCTTTAATCTGAATGCCTCGCCGGGAATTTTATACAAAAGCAATTCAGAACTTGACTGGTCTTTTGCGACTGACTATACAGGACACAAGAATTCTGTGAATGGCTATGATATTTTGTCGCCGTATAGAAATAAGGCTGATGGCTCGAACATTGATTGGGATAAAATTGAAAAGAACTGGAAAGAATCAGGTGAAACAGATGAGCTTCCTAAGATAAAGGACAGCGGCACAGGATACGGCGCATATTCTGGCTTTATAAATTCCTATGGTTCAGCCTCGTTTGCAGAAATTCCGCTTTATTTGGGATGGAGCGACTATTTTGTTATCCATACAGGAATTTCTTTTGCAAAAAGTTTCTGGGGAATGGAATCTGACTCTAATGTTACAAATATTTTTTACAACACAGACGATATGGATTTTCTCTGGCCAAAGACAGCCTACGGAAGCGCGGGAAAAACTTTTGAAAAATGGGGTGTGAACATCAACTTTGGGCGGCAGGGGCTTCAGGTTGGAAAAACTCTTACAGGTTCAGTTATTTATAATTCAACTTTTGAGACAGAAGGATATTTCCAGCTGAATTTGTATTCGCCAAGGATGAAATATAATCTTGACGTTGTTCAGGTTAGCACAGACAAGTATCTTTATATGCACAGCATTGAGGCGCGTCCGCTTTTTGACTGGATTCGTCTTGGAATTCTGGAGGCAACTCTTGTTCAGAGCGGTTTTGAGCTGAAACATCTGAATCCTCTTATGATTATGCATTCGTTCGGCTCCTGGGAGGACAGCGATTACGTAAGCGATATTGAAAAAGAATATTATGGCGAGGCTCACATCTGCCAGTATATGGGAATTTCTTTGGAGCTTACGCCGTTTAAATATTCAAGGCTTTATTTTTTGTACGCCCAGAACGAGATGCAGACTCCGTTTGAGCTTGGTTCGGCAAATGCAAATTCTATTCCAGACGGCATAGGTTTTCAGGCAGGATTTGAGCTTACAATTCCGGATAAAAATAACGGATGGTGGACAGGAACTTTGGAAGGCGTTTACACAACACCATATTGCTACATAAAGCAGGGGGCGGACTGGTCGCTTTACAGCACAAGAAATAATATGCAGTCAAATTCGGGTGTTCCTCTCTGCTCATGGATAGGCTCTCCGTTCGGACCTGATGCGCTTGGTTTTCAGGCTCGTGTCGGGTACAGCCAGATTTCAAAATGGAATGTGGAACTTGACTATCTGTTCTTGGCGCACGGAACAAATTCGTTCGGGCTGTTCAATAATACAATAGAAATTGACGGAAAAGAATATTATGCTTATTATCCGAGCGTCCTAAGAAAACTGGGGCTTATCACAGACGAAGAGGCAGAAAATATCGCCCGCACTTACGTTCTTACAGGCTCGGTTCAGTTTACAAACCGAATCACTGCAAAGGCTTCCTACAATCTTGCGCGGCACATGAGCCTTTCTGGACGGGCAACCTATTCATTTATTTTTAACAACAAGAATGAAGAAGGAAATTTTGCCCATGGTTTTGAAGGCTGCCTGATGTTTGAATATAAACTTTTTGAATAAGGTTGAAATATGAAGAAGATTATTTTATCAATTTTTGCTCTGTTTTTGTGCATGGAAGTTTGTTTTGCCCAGAAAAATCTTTCTGTAAGCGTTGATGACGAAATTTATAGCGTTCTTGAGATTGCAGAGATGAAAGGTTTCTGCGATTTTTTACCGGGCGCAAAACCGTATACAGTTTCAAGGATTTTTAAGGCGATTGACCAGATTTTAGAGCATAAGGACGAATTAAAATCTTCCGAAATTGAAATTCTTGAAAAATTCAAGGCAAGATATGAAATCAATCCTGAAAAAAAGAACAATGTAAAGCACGTTGCGGTGCAGACAAAAGATGAGAAATATCATTTTTCGTTCCTTTATGATTTTGCATTTGCAGGAAATGTTTCCGGCGGAATTTACAATAAATCAGACTTTAATTCTGTTGGTTTTGATTTTATGCCGCAGTTTAATTTCCGCGGGGATATTACAAAATACGTTTCTTACGGCTTTAATGGAATCTTTGATTTTACCTATATGCCGTTAAAAGAGCAGGGCGAATATTTTATCGGTTATCCATGGTTTGATGAAAAGGTTGCGGAATATTTTGACGATAAGATTACGGATGAAAACGAGCGTGCTGAGTTCGAGAAAAATTATAAACGCACTGTCACAAAATATCTGAACAACAGTTATTTGCCGTATTCCTACAAGAAGCCTTGGGATGGTCAGGTTTATCTTCTGTCAAATTTGTCGGCATCCGGAACAGAGGGCTGGGCCACAGAATTTGGTGTAAGCGGAAGCGTTCTTGCCGAAATAAAAGCGTCTTTTCTGGATGACCATGTTACAATCGGGGCAGGGCGGCAGTCGCATGAATGGGCCGCGATGGACAACGGAAGCTCGCTTGTTTTGAACCGGCAGGCCCGGCCATTCTTTGAGTTCAACACGGGTGTCGAGATGTTCGGCTGGCTTAAATATTCAACGCTGGCTGGAATTCTTGAGTATCCGAATGCGGATTATATGAACTCAAATTCATATCCGGAGGAAGTTGACGGTTTGGATGATTCGTATTTCTGGCAGAACGCATTTTCTTTGAATATGATTGAGCTTGACTTTAAGTATCTTCATCTTGATTTTGGTAGTTCTGTGGTTTACCCTAAGCGTTTTGAAATCGGTTATCTTTTTCCGCTTTTTATATATGTTGAATATCAGAATCATACCGGTGACTCGGACAATCTTGCGCTTTTTGGTGATATAATGCTTAGAAAACCTGGGGTCGGAAAAGTATGGGCTTCAATTTATTTTGATGAGCTTAATATACAGAACAACTGGTTTACAGAAACCCGCGTAATGTTTGCCGGGCAGGTTGGCGCTAAGGCTGTTATTCCGTGGCTTCCGTTTGCAAGCGTTTCAACAAGATACACAAAAGTTGAGCCGTACTGCTACACTCACCATGCGATAAATTATGTTTCTTCGTATAGCCATTATGTTATGGAAAATTATACAAACAACGGTGAAAATCTTGGTTATTATCTTCCGCCGAATGCTGATGAATTCTTTTTCCGCTTTGAGATGAAGCCAAAAAGTTTTATAAGTACAGCCCTGCAGTATCAGTTTATCCGTCATGGCGCAGATTACGGAAGCCAGCAGGTTCCGGGAAGCTCTTTGTATTCAGAGTTGAGCAAGTACAACCGTGACGAGCTGAAAAAATACTTTTTGCACGATGGCGCGTACAACTGGATGCACATGATAAAGCTTGAGACCACTTTTGAGCATAAAAATATCCAGCGGGATTTGCAGTTCAGCGTAAACCTTGGATTCCTTTACAGTTATTACACGATGATTGACAGTGATAATTACGACCGAAGCGTTTACGGAAACAACGGAAACTGTAAGAATGCGGATTTTTCAACACCGTATCATTTTGTGGACAACGATGAATACCCGGTCCAGTTTGGCGTGGTCATGGGCTGCGGATTGAAAGTTTTGTTCTAGTTTTAAAGAAATAATGTTTTCAGGACTTTTTTAAAGTTTCATAAAGTTTTTTGGCGGCCGAATCGTATGTGTATTTTTTTAGAATTTCATCTGGTCCGGCAGTTTCATCTTTTAAAAGTTCGCCAAGTTGAACATTTGTGTCGTCCGGCAAAATGTAGCGGGCTGTGTCAGTGTAAATTTCCGGCAAGGACGCGGCTTTTGCG
>CAVGBY010000159.1:0-4330 GCA_963627355.1 uncultured Prevotella sp.
GTATAGAATGGGTGGCATGCTGAACAAATTTCAACGTTGATGTTTTCAACTGTTGAGCGAGTTTCAATCACGTTGCCACAAACACAAGTGATTTTTGTAAGTTTGTATTCCGGGTGGATTCCCTTTTTCATCTTTTACTCCCACTGTAGTTGCCCGATAATGCAGAGCCTTACCTCATTCCATTACCACAATCTACAATATTTAGATATAAGTATTTGTTTAGTATAATAATTTTACGAAAACTAATCAATATAGAATTTCTTTAATTATCACAAATCCAGAATTAATCAGAAGCGGCAGTTCCAACATTCATGCTTGCAAGGAATGCATCATTTGTCTTGCTCTTCTTCATCCTGTCAAGGATAAGCTCAAGAATCTCCGCATCTTCCATAGGTGCAAAAACTTTGCGCAAAATCCAAAGTTTCTGAAGCTCGTTTTCAGAAAGCAAAAGCTCCTCGCGTCTTGTTCCAGATTTTTTGATGTTGATTGCCGGGAACAATCTGCGTTCCGCAAGTTTTCTGTCAAGATCAATCTCGCTGTTTCCAGTTCCCTTAAATTCCTCAAAAATAACCTCATCCATACGGCTTCCTGTTTCTACAAGTGCCGTTGAAATAATTGTCAAGGAACCGCCTTCCTCAATGTTTCGTGCCGCACCAAAAAATCTCTTCGGTCTATGCAAAGCATTTGAATCAACACCACCGGAAAGAACTTTTCCAGAAGTCGGAACTGTAATATTGTATGCGCGCGCAAGACGTGTGATTGAGTCAAGAAGGATAACAACATCGCGCTTATGCTCTACAAGCCGCTTTGCCTTTTCAAGAACCATTTCCGCAACCTGAACGTGGCGTGTAGCCTGCTCATCGAATGTTGAGGAAATAACCTCTCCCTTGATTGCCCGTTCCATCTCTGTAACTTCCTCCGGACGCTCATCAATAAGAAGAACAATAAGATAGACTTCCGGATGGTTTGTTGTGATTGAATTCGCAATTTTCTGCATCAAAGTTGTTTTTCCGGCTTTTGGCGGCGCTACTATCAAAAGACGCTGACCTTTTCCAATCGGTGCGAACAAGTCCACAATTCGGCTTGAAACTTCTGTGGAAATTGTCTCAAGGCGGAGCTTTTCCTTTGGATAAAGAGCTGTAAGGTTTTCAAAAGGAATTCGTGTCTGGGCAACACGCGGCTCATCAAAGTTTACAGTTTCAATTCTTAGAAGCGCAAAAAATCTTTCCCCTTCTTTTGGCGAACGTGTCTGGCCATAAACTGTATCTCCAGTCTTTAGGTTAAAAAGACGAATCTGACTTGGAGAAATATAAATATCATCTGGTCCCGGAAGATAACTGTTCTGAGGTGAACGCAAGAATCCGTAGCCATCAGGAAGTATTTCCAGGGCGCCTGATGCGAAAATAATTCCACCATGTTCTGTATGCGCTTTTAAAATAACAAAAATCAGTTCCTGCTTTTTCATTGGCGCAAGGTCATCAGGATTGAATCCATATTTTGTCGCCAAATCACGAAGCTCGTGCATTCCCATCGCTGTCAAATCATTGATAAGAAGACGCGGTTTTGAAGAATTTTCGTCCGTTCCGTCTCCATAAGGCTGCATTACAGAAGGATCGATCGCGTTTGTAGGAACCGGCATTTCGCTGTGCATAGAGCCGTATCCGCCCCTTCTGTTGTTCTGCATTCTATGATTATTATTCCGATTGTTGTACCTTGTGTTCTGGTGGGTATAGTTTTCTGAGTCATAACCAGAATTTGATTCTGCATTTTCATCCTGGCCTTGAGCACGTTCCGTTCTTACCGGAACTTTTCGTCTTGTTCTTACAACTTTTACAGTTCTTTTTCGTACTTCTGATGAATCAGGATTTTCTTCCGTTTCTGATTCGGATTCGGATTCCTGTCCTGCAGGTTCATAAGATTGCTCTTCAGATGAATAATCATCGCCGTCTGAAGAAATTGAATCTGAAGCCTCATAAGATTCTGGCTGTGCCTCAAATTCCAACTGGTTCTGAGCATTCTCATCCTTCTGCTCAGATTCCTTTTCATCGTTGTTTTTTCGCCGTCTGATAAGGGCCATAAAACACTCCATTAAAAAAATATTGATTTATATGATTTTGAAAAAGTCTTGTGATTGATTTACCTAAAAAAGAAAGGATATATGCGATTATTACTTAAAAATGAACTGTTGTCAATAAGAACGATTTACACAAAAGAATAGGCAAAATTATTCAATAATATCAGTTCTAAGAACCATTGCCTGCTTATATTCATTAGAAGCAGAAGCAAAAAGATTTTCTTCAGGAACAGAATCCAACATAGTTATTTCCCCCTCAAACTCCACGTTGTTTTCAATTCTTATACGAGATGTAATAATATCCCCTTTTACCACTCCACCATTACAAATTTCAACTCTTTCCGAAGCTTCTATATCGCCTGTTACATTTCCAGAAATAATAACTGATTTAGCAGAGATTTTTTCAACAGTGCAAATGGCATCGCGAGCAATCTCAAGATTTCCGGTAGCCTTGATACGTCCGTTAAACTTGCCTGTAATAATAAGGTCATCGCTGAATTCCAACACTCCGTCAAATTCTGTTTCCGGTCCAAATACTGTGAGTGTCTTTTTTTCGTCAAGTCGTTCTGTTGATTCTGCCATAATTTCTTCTATTTTATAACATTATAAGAATAAATGTCAAATCTGATTATCCTTATCTTTTATCTTAAGATTCCAAAGTGATTTTTTTAGTTCCTGACCAGAACGAAAAGCCGCAACATAATGAGGCGCAACAGAAAGCTTTTCACCAGTCTTTGGATTTCTTGCAGAAGAGCGGCCTTTTCTTAACCTTGGCTCAAATGTTCCAAAACCGCGCAGTTCAATCGTATATCCATTCTCAAGTGATTTTTTTACCTCATCAAGAAACTTTTCAACAACATCCTGAACCACATATTTTTCACAGTTTGTCTTCTGGTAAATCGCTTCAACAAGATTATATTTTGTAACTTTGTCAGCAGACATTAAAGTCTCCCCTGCAATAAAATTTAACAATAAAAAAATCCAGTTGGATTTGTTCCAACTGGATTTCTTGACAAAAACAGCCTTATCCAGTTATTTAGCCGCTTCTGAAGCAAAAGTAACATTATAAAGCTTTGTCATGCGTGACTTTTTGCGAGAAACTGCGTTTCGTGTAAGAACGCCTTTGCTGCGTGCGCTGTCAAGCTCACTAACAAGTGTTCTAAGGCTAGACTGAGCAAGTGCCTGATCCTTAGCGTGAACAGCTTCTACAAACTGTCTTGCGTATGTCTTGCAAGTGCTTTTAATAGCCTTGTTATGAAGTCTTCTAACTTCACTCTGTGCGTGACGTTTCTCTGCAGATGTTTTTTTAGTTGCCAAAGGGAACCCCCAAATTAAGTTAACTTGACAAATATATTAATAAATGGCTTTTATTTGGTCAATAGATAAAAAAAATTAAGAGGCACAACTGATTGACTAACAACACGGTTTTCAATAATATATCTTGCAATACGTATTAATTTTTTATGGAGGAATCCCATGGCTGGAGCAAGTAAAAACTCCCGTACTACAGTTGCAACACAAAAATTCATTTGTCCTGATTGCGGTGGCGAAATTGTTATGAAGACTTTGTACGAAGGTGGAAGACTTAAGAATATTGCTGAATGCTCAAAATGCAAACGCACAGAACGTCGTCCAAAGGATTTCAAATAATCCTATTCATACCAATAAAAAGGGGCTGGTTTTTGCCAGTCCTTTTTTTATTTTTACGGCTACATTTTGTCGGTAGGGATTTTCCGCCACTTTTCAAGCTGCTCTTGAATAAGAACTCTGCTTTCTTCCAGAATTCTAACCTCTTCATCTTTTGTTTTCGGCGAATCAAAAACCTTTAAAACTTTCACACGGTAACATCCGTTCTGAAGATTGCTCATAATGTTACGCATATCACGGATTTGATAGCCGCCATCCAAAGCGCAGCATGCAACAGGAAGTTTTGTGGCTTCATTCAGTTTTCTAAAACCTGCCGAATAAAATTTTCCGACATTACCGTTTTTTGTACGCGTTCCCTCTGGAAAAAGAATGGGAATCTGCTTTTCAGCAAGAACCTGCCTTCCAAAATCATCAATAACCTTCATCGCAACCATTGGACTCCCTTTTCTTGGGACCATGCAGTGCTTCTGCGCACGCAACATCTCTGACACAAGCGGAATATGACGGGAAAGATTATCCTTCGCAACAAACCGCAGCTCTTTATCACGCAAAAAATTCATATAGCAAGGAATGTCAATCAGACTCTGGTGGTTTGAGATTATTATATAC
>CAVGBY010000160.1:0-4252 GCA_963627355.1 uncultured Prevotella sp.
GGGATGGAGCGTGCGGGGGAATTTGCCGCGGGGCGGAATCTTTGCGCGGATAAGAGTTTTTTATTAAGGATATTTTTAGGGCGGAAGCCTTTTGAATATAGATTGAGAGTTTTCATAGACACAAACAGACTTTTCTGGAGGTTTAAATGAAAAGAATGGGATTTTTGCTTGGGTGCGTGGTCTGTACCCTTGCGTTTTTTGCGGCGGGATGCAGTTCTGACTCGGATTCGGGCGGGTCTGAGCCGGAAAATGCGGTAAGCGTGCCTAAATATCAGGCTGGTAAAATTATAAAGAACAAGGTTGTTCCGCTTTCGGGCGAGGATTCTGGATATTTTGAGTATCTTGCGTTTGAATCTGAGACGGCAGGAAAATATCATCTTTATAAGGACGGCGCGGAAGTTTCTGAGGCCGCGAAGGATTTTGTATATGACACGGCGACCGGAAAATTTTCTGCCGGAAGCGGCGAGAATGCGGTTCATTCATATATGTTTGAGGCGAAGAAGGATGGGGAAAAAGTTCCTGTACTCGCAAAGGATGAGATGGAATGCGACGCGGAAAAACCGGTTCTTTGCGCCGGATGGACGGTCGGTTCATTTGCATTTTCTTTTGACGAGAATATGAACGTTTCTGTAAAAAATACGGCTGATGGTGCGAGTACTGAATTTTCAGCCGGATACAGCAACGAGAACGGATGGGTAACAATAGAAACTGAGCCGGACAATATTCCGCTGTTCTATTCTTCTTCAAATCGGTTTTTCTTTCTTGCATACGCTACAGAGCGGAGCGAGGTTTCTGAAGTTGGACGGAATGCAGCCAGCGGTGAAACTGTTTTTGAGTCGCCTGTGTTCATTCTTGCGGACATCCGGCTGTAATTTGGAGGAAATTGACTTATGAAAAAGATAACAGGAATAATCGCGGCCGTTTTTGCCGGCGCGATGCTTTTTTCGTGCGCGAACGGACTGGATGGCGGCACGGAAAACAACGGACGGGCATCCAGAGAGGCGACAGGAACAAATAAGGTTGATGAAACCTTGACACCGGTTGCCGAGGGATACCTTAGGATAAACACGCTTTTGACAGATGCGAAAGATTTATGGATATGGAATGATTTTGATCCTTCTGCCACGGCTTTATGCAAAAACTGGACTGAAAATGCGTTTCCTATTACAGGAAAAAATGGCGACTTTGTCTATGCTGACATAAAACTTCAGGATGCTCCGCAACAGGTCAGTTTTATTTTAAGAAAAGTTCCTGGTGATAACGGAAAACTCACAGGTGATATAACATTTCTTTTCCCTGCAAAATACAACGAGATTTTCCTGAAGGACGGTTCTGGCAAAATTTATATTGATTCTGCCTGCACAGAAGAGCCAACCGGTCTTGCAAGCGCGATGATTACTGGCGAAAACACAATTTCCGCGACTGCAAAGGGCATTTCGCTTTCAACAGAAAACACAAAGGTATTCAAGGCGGACGGAACAACGGAAATAGAAATTGCATCCATCAGCGGAAGCACAATAACAGTTTCTGAAAGCCTAAAGGAGACCGGCACTGTATATGTTCAATATGCTGATGAAAACGGCACTGACAAGCGTGTCGCAAATTTTGACTCAGAACTTATGGACGAATGGTTCAATGTTGACGAGTCAGAGATTGCAAAATTCGGCTATAAGGATGGCGTTTTCACAACATGGGCGCCGCTTTCTTCCAGCGCGAAAGTCCTTCTTTTTGAAAGCGCGGATACTGTTTCCGGGGACGGCTATAAGGTTGCGGCTACAATTCCGATGACAAGACAGCCAAACGGAACTTGGAAAACAGAAGACGTTTCTTCAACGGTGGGAGCAAACAAATACTACAAATATTCGTTTATGACAAACGGCGTGCAGTATGACGTGTGCGACATCTGGGCAAAATCTGCAAGCAAGGACTCTGTTGCCTCTGCGATAGAAGGAGTTCCGGCAAATCCAGAATCTTCCTATACAAATCCGTTTGGAGAAAATGGCTCTGAAACAAAACTCTATAATGACGCGATAATCTATGAGATGCACATTACAGACTGGTCGCAGGCGTTCCGTTCTTCCGTAGAAAAAGACAAGCCTGGAACTTTTAAAGAAATTGCGGACGCGCTTGGAACAAATGGAGACGGCAAGTTTGGAAAACATCTTAGGGAGTTGGGCGTAACCCACGTTCAGATTCTTCCGATGTTTGAGTATGATATGGTAAAGAAATTTATTTCAGATGGGCAGCAGGAAGAAACTGCGAGTGACACTGGATACAACTGGGGATACAATCCGTACAACTGGAACACGCCGGAAAGCCGATATGTAAAGGATATGACTGACGGCTCGGATGCTGTAAGCCAGATGCGGGAGATGATAAAGGCGTTCCACGATGCTGGAATCGCGGTAATCATGGATGTTGTATACAACCACACAGCCGGAACAGGAAACGGCTCAATCTACGACATGACAGTTCCTAAGTATTTCTACAGAATGGACTCTCAGGGCAAGTATTCAAACGGCTCCGGCTGCGGAAACGAGACTGCCAGCGAGCACGCCATGGTACGTAAATATATGATTGACTCTCTCAAGCACTGGATGAACGACTACCACATCAACGGATTCCGCTTTGACCTTATGGGTCTGCATGACAAGGAAACAATGAAGGAAATCTATGATGCGCTTTATGCGATTGACAAAAATGTTCTTGTTTACGGTGAGCCGTGGGATGCCGGTTCAAATGCGTCTTCAAAACCGCTTGCGACTTCCGCTGGAACTGGCTCTTCAGGCTATGGCTACGGTGCATTCGACGATGACTTTAGGGATGCAATAAAGGGCGGAGAGTTCAGTGGCTTCCAGATCGGCCAGGTTCAAAGCGCAAATTCTGACAGTGGCATAATAAAGGGCCTTCTTGGAGAATCTGGCGGAAACAGCCGCAATACAACAGGAATCCCTGGACTTGCGCTTCATTACGCGGAATGTCATGACAACTACACGCTGTTCGACAAGCTTGTTTATACTCTGGACGAAAACTTTGAGGCCGCAAAGAAAGCTGATTCTGATGATGATGGTTCTAAAATTGCAACAACTTGGCCTAAAACTGTAGCAGACGAACAACTTGAACTTATCAAAAAAGAAAATGAACTTGCCGCGGCTTATGTGTTGCTCAGCCAGGGAACTCCGTTCATAAACGGCGGCCAGGAATTTATGCGCACAAAACAGGGCGACCCGGACAGCTATGCGGCAGACAATAAAGGCGGCGTTTTCTGGGAAAATATTGACGAAGTTAATGCGATTAATTTGACCATGAAAGATAAATATTCCGATGTCTACAATTTCTATAAAGGACTGATTGATCTACGTAAGAACCATTCTGCGTTTACAGCCGGAACAGCAAGCAGCGCTAAAAAACTTGCAAAAGGCGTTACTCTGTACAATGCAAAATCCGACTCAGAGGAATTTGAAGTGTATTTCAACGCCTCGGACACGGAATATGCAGTCGCTTGTGCAAATCTCAGCGGCAACCTTGGGCTTGGACTAGACGAGGTGGAGCTTTCTTTCGGTGTAAAAGGAAAACTTGTGGATGTTTCTTCCGGCAAGGCAGATATTGCTGATACAGAAACAGTTGTTCAGAAGATTCCTGCGAAGTCTTTTGTGAGTCTGCAGAAATAATATTTTATAAAAAAAAGGGGGGCGGAGCACCGCCCCTCGCTTCCAAGGCAAGCCGCTCCAAAAACCGCCTCTGCAGGCAGCGCCGGTTTTCTCCGCTTTGTTGCCTTGTCCGCTACCCCACCCAACGGGGACACCCCGTAACGCCCCTACGCGGGTTTTAGTTTTTTCGCCTGCAAGTTCCTTAAGCCTGCTACTGCCTTTTTCTGAATCCACACACCAGTTTTGCATCGCAAAACTGGAAACAAAACCTGAATCCTCAGAATATCGAAAAAAAATATAGGTTTTTTTTGTGATTCATTTCCGTTTTTGCAATCTTTTTGCGTTAACTATGTATATGGAAAAAACAGAAAACAAAATCTACAGAATCAAGCCGGTCGAGGAGCTCAAGTTCACCGACGACTTTATGTTCTGCCGAGTGATGCAGGACCCGGATTTGTGCAAGGGCGTTATTGAGCGTCTTTTAGGCATAAAGGTCGAAAAAATCGAGTACCCTGAACTTCAGAAGGAAATCCGCCCATACTACAGCGCGCACGGAGTCAGGATGGATGTCTATGTAAAGGACTCTGACCGCATTTTCGACA
>CAVGBY010000161.1:0-4182 GCA_963627355.1 uncultured Prevotella sp.
AATTTTACAAAGACTTTCAGGACTTAATCTTGCTGTTTTCAAAAAACTTTTCAGCAACCTGAACAACTGCGTGCCGCTAAAAGAGCTAAAAACCTCGGACGAACTGAACCGTACGCTCCAGGACGCGACGGTTTTCTGCACAATTTCTAAAATCCGAAAAACAATAAAAACCGCCGGTAAAAATTCCTTTGAAATTATAAAAAACCCGGACGGCTACACAATGATTTCACGGTTCTGACGCAATTTTTCTTCCCTGGAGTATATTTTTTTCCGCAAAAAATTTCCCCATAGAATTAAGAACATCACGCTTGTTGGCAGTCCAAAGCGGCGCGACAAGAATTTTCTTTGCGCCATCTCCGGTCAGACGATGAACAACAATATTTTCAGGAATTATCTCAAGCGCGGTCCCCAGAAGAGAAAAATATTCATCTTTTTCAAGACAGCAAAAAGCGCCTTTTCCATAGTCTTTCGCCAAATCCGTTCCTTCCAGAACATGAAGAACCGAAATTTTTATTCCGTCAATTCCGGCATTCACCGCATATCCAACAGAATTCATCATATCTTCTTTGGTTTCGCCAGGAAGCCCAAAAATCAGATGCGCTGCAACATGAATTTTAGGCGCCTTAGATTTTATACGCCTTACACATTCACAAAAAACTGAATTTTCGTACATCCGCCGGATATATTTTACGGTTTCCGCCTTAGAAGACTGAAAGCCCAATTCCACGCTCAGATATTTTTTCTCAGAAAGCTCCGCAAGATTTTCAAGCATTTTATCAGAGATACAATCCGGACGCGTTCCGACAGAAAGTCCGCAGACATCTTTACAGTTCAATGCGGCGTTAAATTTTTCCAGAAGCAAATCATCATCGCCATAAGTCGAGGTAAAATTCTGAAAATACGCAATATACCGGATTTTTTGCCCTGTTTTTATTTTTGAGGAAACAATTTTTTTTGCCTGCTCAACCTGCTCTTTTATTGAAACATTACGGCTGGCCGCAAAATCCCCGGAACCAGAGGGGCTGCAGAAAATACATCCGCCAAAACCTTTTGTTCCATCGCGGTTAGGACAAGTGCATCCAGCGTCCAGACTGATTTTATATACTTTTGAGGCAAAAATTTCCTGATAATACTGGTTGGCTGAATAAAAATGACCGTTTGAATATTCCATAGATGAAGTGAAAAAAAAAGATTCAAATGACAAAAATCATCTGAATCTTCTGATGCTTGCAAGGCTCGAACTTGCGACCTGCTGCTTAGAAGGCAGCTGCTCTAATCCAACTGAGCTAAAGCACCAAAGAGCAACTCTGTATGGAGCAAAACTCTGTGAAAAATAATATATAAAAAAAAGCGCTTTTTTACAAGTGCAAATCGCAATTTTATAAGCAACACATTATAAAATCCTACCTGTTAGCAAGAAATTGTTGACAGAAAAGGAGAATGGTCTTTTGGGGACTGTATTCCTTAGCCGGCTTACATTTTTCGAAGATTTTTCTCTTTTCTTTTAGAGACAGATTTTTAGGATGCGTTTTCCGGCTGTCTCTATTTTTTTGCTTTCTCATTCGTTGAATGAAAAAAATCAAAAGTTTTAAGGAAAACGCACCATGAAAACTATTTGCTTTGCAAGCCGCAAGGGCGGCGTTGGAAAATCTACTGCAACAGTTCTTGTTGCCCGCTGTCTGGCTAGCAGTGGTAAAAAAATCTTACTTATCGACCTTGATTCACAAATGTCATCATCATTCTGTTTTATGCCGGATAATCTTCGTGAACAGGATTCTTTCGGAAATCATCATATTGCTGCTGCTATGCAGTCAGAAAATGACATCTGCGATTTTGCAGTTCATTCTAACTGTCATAACATCGACTTAATCCGCTCCTATGTAGATCTGCCTGACTTACGCTCAATCAGCCAGTTCAGGCTTCAACAGTCATTCAATTCTTCACAAAAAATTCAGTGCTATGATTTTGTCCTTATCGACACACAGGGAACTTATGACAATCTTTCAATGAATGGAATGCAGGCTGCTGACAGAATTATTCTTCCGCTTTTTCTTTCTCAGTTTGACTTTGACTGTGCAAGATATTTAGAGAAAAAACTCAAGCTTGAAATTCCAAACGGATATGAAAAACTTTCACTATTTTTCAACGGACTTCACTACAAGAACGGCGAAGTAACAAAAAGCGATAAAGATTACATCGAACTCTACAAGTCAAATTTCAGCGAGGAAAAATTCCTGAAAACAAATTTTTCTTTTACCCAGAAATTCAAGGCAATAATCGACCGTGACATAAAGATTGGAAAGTCAGAAAGTTTTTCAAAAATCAGGAATGAAATAATAAGCATTGCTTCAGAAATTGCCGGAGAAAATGTTTCTCCATCGGATTCGTTTTAGATGGAGGGTAAAAATGAAAAAGACTTTATTTTTAATTACAGCATTAGTTTCAGTATTTTTTGATTCCTGCTCATCTTCATTTAATGACTGCGAAGGCGTTCTTGTAATAGAAAACAAATGCAGCGATGAAAGCACTTACATTTCTAATGTGCTTGCAAAGACTGCTTTGGATAGCGGATTTCATTCAGTTTATTTAGGAAAAATTGAAAGCGGCAATTCCTACTACATTTCCCTTACTGAAAATGAATATTCAATAAAGGTTGAAACGATTAAGGAATACGGAAGCGGAATTGTCAGAAAATCATCTTATGAAACAGGCTATAACGTTTATAAACAAATTGATGATGACACAACGCAGGTTGTGACTTTTGACGGCAATGGAATCTACTTCCGTTAAATTGTAGGGGCAGAAAAAACTGCCCTTTATTTTAATTGAAAGGAATTTGAAAACATGAAATCACTTACGGCATCAAAAAATACAGAAGAAAGATTTGACCATTCAGGAACAACAGTTTTATTAAAGCGTGTTCCTCTTTCGCAGATTAATTTTATGGAAGAATTTAAGACGCTTCTTCCAATAAATCCTGCAACGCTGGAAATCATAAAGGATTCAATAAGAAAATACGGCTATGACGAAAGCCAGCCTGTTCACGTCTGGAAGGAACGCAACTGCCTGATTGACGGACACACAAGGTTTCAGGCATCAAAAGATTTAGGACTTTACGACATTCCGATTTATGAACATTCCCTTGGAAACAGTCTGAAAGACGTAATGCAATATGTTGCAACGCTTCAGGTTGCCCGGCGTAATCTTACGGATGCAGAAATCCTTACATTCATTGAAAAACTTGGAATCTACGGACTTACGGCAAAGGAAATTTCTGAAACCTTGGACATTTCTATCCGCAAGGTTGAGCGTGCAAGAAGCGTTTTGAACAATGCAACGGAAGAACAGATTGAGCAAATCAAAAGTGGAGAAAAGACAATCAATTCCGTTCTTACCACAAATACAAATAAAAAAAATGCAAATGCTACTGAAGAATTAGAAGAAGATTTGTCTATTGAATTGGAAGATGAAATTCCACCAAATGACGGAGCAGAGAAAAAATCTTCTTCTAAAAACAACAATGAAAATTTTGACGACGACCTTTCCGATTCACTTTCCGACAACGAAGGAATTCCAGCAGGCTTGAACTTTTCCCATTCAGACGGAATCGAACGGCCGTCATACAGACTTTCCCCGGAAGAGGATTCCGAGCGGACAAAGGAACGAAAAGCGGCTTATGAAGCCGGACTAAAAAAAGGCAGCGACCTTGCCTACGAAATCTATGACTTCATTCTTTCGGAAATTGAGAGCGGAAAATCTGCCGAAAAAATCCGCAATGACAGCCATTTTGACGATTTCTCTGTGGCAAGAATCTACAGGGCTTTTAATCTGTCTGATGAGCAGAAACAGGAAGAAGAAAAATCCTCTGATTCTGACAACGGTGATTCAGGCATTTCTGATTTTGATGATGACATCATCATGGGAGAATCTGTATGACTTTTACAATGACCTTCAACGATGGCGATTTTCTTGAGCAGATTGAAAATATCAAAAGAGACGAGTCATTCTGCCTCATTGCGAACAAGGAAAAAGCTTTTATCTCAAAGGAAAAAAGACCTCATTTCTTAAATAATCAAGTTTATAAAAAGAGGAGTCGGTAAATGCCTCAGATTATCATAAACAATAACGGATTAGACTTGGAGAAAATCGAGAAAATGCACAAAAATCAGGTTGAATGCGGTT
>CAVGBY010000162.1:0-4154 GCA_963627355.1 uncultured Prevotella sp.
GTCGCGCCGTGCAATCCCGATAATATAATTACAGCAAGTTACAGGCGGAATTTGACATCCAGACGCCTGTAAGTTTAATGCTCTCCAAAACATTAAAAAACTTGAAAAGCGTGTGAGGTTTTTCAAGTTTTTTTTTTTGCCTTTTTCATTTTTTCTCCCCCCCCCACCAAAAAACAAAAAATTAAAGATTTTTATCATTATTCCGATATTCAAAAAGGAGCATTGTCTATGAGTACAAAAGTAAACATTAACGCGCTAAAGCCAGATATAACTTTTAAAAGCGATCTTATGCTTGATGATAACTTTATACTTCTTCCGGTTTCAGTTCCTGTTACAGAAAACCTTACAAAAGCTTTGTCAGAATGGAATTTTACGGAATTTAGCTGCAATGCGGAAATAAGTCTTGGCGGAGACATGGGCTTGCCTCTCCATAAAGAAGACAAGTCAAAACAGGAAATCGCAAAAATTCAGGCTGAGGAAAAAGTAAAAAATTCCCTGAAGCATGCGCTTGAACAGGCAAATTCCGGAAAATTCGCGAACACTGAACGCTCCCGGCTGGAATCTGTCCAGACCGTCTACAACGAATACATGAACTACATAAATTCAGTCTACACAGACTATGCCACAAGAAAAAAAATAAATTATCAGGAACTTTCAGACACCGTAAAGGATTTGTGCATTTTTATAAAAGACAACAAGCGCTACGTTCTGCGCATCACGCCTTCTGCGGAACAACGAAGCAAAAATTTTCTGGTGATTCATTCCATGCGCTCAACAGTTCTTGCCATCACGCTTGGGCTTGAACTTCATATTGCAATCTCAAAACTTATTGAACTTGGAATCACAAGTATTCTTCATGAAATCGGAATGTTGCGCCTTCCACCGCAACTTTATATGTCCAACAGAAAACTTACAAACAGCGAACGCACACAAATTTCCACACATCCGCTGCTTGGATGCGCAATCCTAAAAGAACTGAATTTTCCGCTAAGCATTCAGCTTGGTGTACTTGAACACCACGAAAAAGAAAATGGAAAAGGCTATCCCCAGCATCTTAGCGGCGAAAAAATTTCGAACTACGCAAAAATTATCGCTGTAGCCTGCTCTTTTGAGGCAATCACCGCGCCCCGGCTGTACAAAACCGCACGCACAACTTTTGATGCAATGATTGAAATGCTCAAAAATGAAAACCAGCAGTATGACCCGACTGTAATCAAGGCGCTTCTTTTTAGCCTTTCACTTTTCCCGATTGGCGCGTTCGTTTATCTTCAGAACGGAAAAATTGCGATTGTCTCAGATGTTTCACCGAACAATCCTAAGAACCCGATTGTGCAGCTTTTGAACGAAACAGAATCAGACGGCTCGCCAAAAACTGTCCAGACAGACAATAACCTGAACAAAATCGTCCGTGTACTTACAAAAGAAGAACAGGCCGACGTTCAGAAAACACTTGACTTGCAGCGAAAAATCACAAACCAGACTGAGGAACTTGCAAACGCGCTTGAATCAGCAAAAGCGAGCGAAACAAAAGACGACAAGGGATTCAGCACGGTTGATTTAAGCGAATTTAACTAAAGAACGCGCGGATTTTTTCAACATCCTCATTGAATTTTTCATCAATAACCGGCGGATGCTCGTTAAAATAAAGAATCTGGTCAAGCTCCTGCTGAGACTGAACGCCCCAGAGCGGCACAACATTTTCATATTCATGCAAAAAACCGTAAGCCAAAGGAATTGAAGTAAGAATTCCGCCGCACAAAGGCTGCATCGCAATAAAACCGATGTCGTTCTCACGGCAAAGCTGAACAAGCTGCCGTGTCCGGTCAGAACTAATCATGCTGAACGGAAACTGGATTGTATCGAACAATCCGCCGGTAATCGCTTTTTCTGCAATATCAAAATCTGTTGTCGCAAGCCCGAAACTTTTTATTTTCCCGGTACTTTTTAAAGTCTTGAACGATGAATAAATTCCGTCAATTCCGTTTTCTTCCGGAATAAAGGAATCCGACTCATACTGATACAAATCGATTGAGTCGGTATGCATAACATTCAGGCTTGTTTCCAAATCGCTTAAGACTTCCGCCCCGCTCTGCGCGCCTGTTTTTGAGGCAATCACAACCGAAGAACGGATGTCGCCCAAGGCATCGCCTAAAAGTTTTTCACATTCAGGAGAATTTCTTGAAGTGTCAAAAAAATTAATTCCCTGATTGTACGCGCTACGGACAAGCTCCGCGGCTTTTTCATCGTCTCCAACTTTTGTCAGCGACATTGCGCCAAAAGCCACACGAGAAATCATAAGGTTTGATTTTCCAAGTCGAACGTATTCCATTACAAAAACCTCCATGCAGTTTCAGAACGCTGATTCCTAAAAACTGAAAAACAGCAGACTTCTGAAACTGCAATGCGGATTCACCACTAATTTTATTTATCCGATTATCTGTCTTTTCTTTCTACAGGTTTGTATTCGCGGATTGCCTTCTGGATAAAAGGAATCAAATCGTCCAGGTGAACACGTTCCTGCTTCATTGAATCGCGGAATCGGACTGTAACAGTGTTGAAAGCCTCGTTCTTTGAGCCGTCTTCTTTTGTTTCCTGAATTGTGTCGTAGTCAACTGTAACGCAGAAAGGAGTTCCAACTTCATCCTGTCGGCGGTAACGCTTTCCTACAGTTCCTGAAACATCAAAATCTGTTACAAAATCTTCCTTTAGGTGATGCTGGATTTCTTTTGCCTTTTCAGCAAGTCCGTCTTTTTTCATCAAAGGAAGAACTGCAACTGTAATCGGCGCAAGACGCGGGTCAAGATGCAGAACAGTTCGGTAATCTTCCTTGCCTTCTTCTGTTGAAACATTTTCTTCCTCATATGCCTCGCAAAGGAACATAAGGAAATTTCTGTTCAATCCGGCAGAAGTTTCTACAACATAAGGAACATATTTTTTGTTTCCGTCTTCCTGATCGATATAAGACATATCTTTCTTTGAATAAAGCTGATGCTGAGAAAGGTCAAAGTCTGTACGCGAATGGATTCCTTCAACTTCCTCAAAACCAATCGGGAAATTGTATGTAATATCGTAAGCGTCTTTTGCGTAGTGCGCAAGCTTGTCGTGGTGATGCCACTTAAGCTGTTTTTCCGGAATACCGTATTTAAGGTAGAAAGCCCAACGTTCTTTTCGCCAGCGGTCAAAAGTCTCATCCTCTGTTCCCGGTTTGCAGAAATATTCCATTTCCATCTGCTCAAATTCGCAGGTTCTGAAAATAAAATTCTTAAAGATAATTTCGTTTCGGAATGATTTTCCAACCTGAGCAACGCCGAAAGGAATTTTCATTCTGTTTGACTGAACAATATTCTTAAAATCTGTAAAGATTCCCTGACAAGTTTCCGGACGAAGGTAAATAAGATGGGAGTCATCAGAAACAGGTCCCTGATAAGTCTTGAACATAAGGTTGAATTCGCGGACAGCAGTGTATTTTCTGTTTTTTGAGCCACAGGTAGGACAGTTGATATTTGCGTCAATGTAAGCCTTCATCTCATCGTGGGTCATTGTATCAACAGGTTTTCCAGGATCTTTATCTGGATTTGCGGCAACAAAATCTTCTATAAGTTTATCCGCGCGGTGGCGCGCGTTACATTCAAGACAGTCAACCATAGGATCTGAAAAATGGTCAACGTGGCCGGAAGCCTTCCATGTTGTATGATGCTGGAAAATCGCTGAATCAAGACCAACAACATCATCATGAAGCTGAATCATGTAATGCCACCATGCATTCTGAATATTTCTTTTAAAATCCACACCCAACGGACCGTAATCCCAGGCACCAGCCTGACCTCCATAAATTTCAGAAGCCTGATAAACAAAGCCTCTTCTTTTACAAAGACTGATGATTTTGTCCAATGTACATGCGTGTGTATCTTTTGTGTTTGCCATTTATAACTCCTTTCGACTCTGGCTTGGGCCGTTTTAGATTTTTCGTTTTCTTAAAGACCATGGAATGGCTTTACAGAAAGCGTTTCATAGCCTACCACAAATAAGAATATTAAGAAAGTCAAAACGAAAATGCCCGAAGGCATAACTTATAAAGGACTTGAACAGCCGATTTTACTTTTCTTCCTTCCACCCTAGAACACCGCTCGCGTCATCTGCAAAAACAAGCGCGA
>CAVGBY010000163.1:0-4016 GCA_963627355.1 uncultured Prevotella sp.
TTTTTACATCTCCTAGCAGAATTGAACTGCTGTTGTCGGGATGAAAACCCGATGTCCTAACCACTAGACGAAGGAGACATACATCAACTTGTTTTTACACTCTACCAAAATCTTAAAGTTATGTCAAACAAATAAGCCACATAATTTGAAAAAATGATAATCGGCTTTTTCACAAGCGCCTTACATTTTCATATCGAATTTTTCAATTAATTTTGAATGTAAAGAATCCAATCCGGGTTCATCCAGACCTAATTTTTTTGCCGCAACAACATCATTCATCGCTTTTTCAAACTCTCCAAGCTCAAAATACGAAACGGCCCGCCGGTAAAAAGCATGGCTCTGGATGCCATTTATCTCAAGAGATGTCGTAAACCATTTTAAGGCCTCTGCATAATCTTTTTTTATTGAAAGAACAATTCCAACATAATATGCAGAACGGAATGATTTTTGGTCAAAACTAAAAGATTTCTTAAAGTCTGAAAGAGCATTTTCAAAATCATTTTGGGCAAAATACGCCATGCCACGATGCTTTAAAATCACAGAAAGCACAATCTTATCTGGTGTCGGCTTTGATTCAATAATCTGAGTATAAATAATTATCGCATTTTTTAAATCGCCGGAATTATGGGCATGGATCGCCTGAAGCAGCATATCGTCAATCGTGCCGCTGACATAAGGATTTATGCGCTCAAGATTTTTAGCCTTCTCGGACGTTTTTTCACCGTCAACAGTTGTAAGGTCATCAGCTTTTTCATAAAAAGACTGGCGGCGCTGAATCATCTCGTTCTGAAGTTTCTTCTGATAATCGCGAATCTCCTGAAAAATAATATCCGCAAGGCTTAACGAGGCATTCATAGAGGCAAGTTTACGCTTTAAAGGCATATCAAACGGAGTAAATTCAGTTTTATAAATAAGCTCATGCTCAACTTCTGCCCATGCATCCTGAAGAATTGTTCGGATCTGAATCTCACACACAAGTTCGTCCGGTAACTGCACATTATCCGGAAGCGACTTTGGCTTACAGTCATCAGGAACAGCAACAAGAACGTGAACAGACTCGTAGCCAAATTCCTTGTAGCTTTGGGAAGCGCCTTTTATTTCAACTTCCCTAACCTGAAACATTGATTTTATCTGCTTCTGGACATCTGTAATATCTTCCAGAAAAGTACAGATAATGCGGATTCCCATCATATCAGTCAGACAAACAAGATTTTCCGACTCAACAGCCTCGTCCGGATGCTGGCGTAAAACTTTTTTATAATATGAATTGAAACTTTTTATCCGAGCTTTATACGTCGGCTGTGAAGTAAGTTTTATATTCTGAAGGAGCCGTTCCTTGATTTTTTCCATAACATCCTGAAAAACAGGCGTATAACGTGAATATATTTCGTGGATTTTATTTTTTGCAGGAATTTTTTTGTACAAATTATCAGTCGTATTTTCGTTCATATAATTTATTGTAAAGCAGAAAAACGATTTTTACAAATAAAAAACCCCTCCAAATTTGGAGGGGGGTACAAAACAACTGATTAAAATTATTTTGCGTCAGCAGAAGAACCAGTTCCTGTTGACTGAGCGTTAGAATTTGAATCTTCGCTCAAGCTAGAAGTAAATCTGTCTTCTGTAGCCTGTTTTGATCTTTCAAGGAAGCGATTAACCTGCTTGTTACCAAAACGGTTCATTTCAGCAGCCTGACGGTCAGACTCTTTCTTGTTGATGATTCCCCAAAGATCTTCATCTGCGATGTCGCGGTCAGAAGTAAGAAGCGCTTTGTCGTAAATGATAGAAACATCTTTGAAATATCCGATGAAATCTCCGCCAATATGGTTAGCATCGCGTGTAACCTGGAAACCTGTAAACTTTACAAATGGAAGTCCACGTGGATAAATCGGATATACACGGATTTCACGGTTACGGATTTCTGTAATGTACTGCGGGTTATTCCATGTCAGTTCGCGCCAGCCATCAAAGCCCAGATAGCCCATAAAGTAGCGGCGTTCAACATTGTCATTGTCCTTAAGAAGAACATAAAGTCCTTCCGGATAGTTCATACCCATTGTTGTAACTTTGATAGATTTAAGTGTTCCAACATTCTTTACAACACCGAATTCCTCTTCGAAAAGTGTCTTTCCAGAAGCCTTCTGTTCATCTGTCGGTTCCTGGCGAACACCATTTTCATCTGCAGAAGAAAGCGGCTCATAAGCAGGAATCTCGAAAGGCGGACGGATATAAGCATAAGCATTTGAATTCCAGTCAGGGAAAACAACTCGTACACCCATAACTTCACTGCCAGCAAACGGAACCTGAGCGCTGTCCTTTACCGGAGCTGCAACTACCTTAGAAAGTCCAAGACTCTGTACTGTGCGTGCTGAAGAATTCAAACTAACTTCCCATTCAGGAAGAGCAAGTGAAGTTTTCATAAGATCCTTCTGATCTTCAGTAAATGTTGCACCAGCCGAAGTAGAGAAATCCATTACTGTGCGGCTATTCTGTGTCGGGTTTCCATTTTCATCTGCAACACAGTCAGCTGACAACTTTGTAAAATCGATGAGAGTGCTTTGTTCTGCAAAAGCACCAGCACCTGCAAGCAGCATTGCAACTGCCAAAATTGAAAAAGTCCTCTTCATAAGAAGCTCCTTTTAATAATTCGATGTAGCCTTGTATAAACAATATTATCATCTAAGAGATTCATTTTGTCAACGCAAAAAGCAAAATCAAATTATCTATTTTTTTTATAAATCAGTCACCGAAAGGAGTTGTTCCATCGATGAAAATTTCCACTTTCTTTATATTTGAAAAATTTCTTGTTATATTCAGTTTAAAAAGCTCAATCTGGGCTTTAAAATCAGTTTCAAAAGCGTCCGCCTGAAGCAATTCCTTTGAAAGATTGACATACAGTGTGTCATTTTTTTTGGAGCAGCCCAAAACTTTTGTTCCGCTCTGGAAGATTTCTTTGCAGTGCTCGGAAATCGGTCCCAAAAGCAGCTCGTCAATATAATAATGATATTTTCCCTGAGGTGGATTTACCGGCGCATATCTTGTCTCAATCCTGAATTTCTGTGAATCTGATGACTGGAATATAAATGTTCGCCGGATTCCTGGAAATTTCACAATCCAGACCATAAGTGAAACAAAAAAATACAGAAAAATAAACGCAAGTATAAAATATGATGATTTTTCTAGTTTTGGAATTTTCATTTTGTTGATATAAAACCTCTGGATCTTTCAAAGTGCGTCACAAATGCGCTGATTCCATTATAAATTCCTAACGCGGTTTTTTGCAAGTAAGGCTCGCTATTTAAATTCAACGCTTCTTTTTCGTTTGTTACAAATCCCACTTCAATAAGGACGCTAGGCATATTGGCATTACGGACAACAAACCATTCCTCAGCCTTTATTCCCCGGGCTTTTGAAAGATTTCCAATCTGGGCGCTAAGACCATCCATTATGAATTTTGCAATCAGTATGCTTTCTGTTGTGTATTCCTCTTCCATCATTGAATTTAATATTGGAAAAAGGGAATTGTCGCCTTCCGCCGCTGATTTATCAAGAACAGTCCGCCTGTAGCCAGGAGAAAGATACCAGACTTCGTAACCGCTTGAGGATTTATTCAGCGAGGCATTCGCATGGATTGAAACATAAAGAATAGCCTCTTTTGGCGCAAGTTTTACGCTGTTTGCAATTTCAGTACGCTCACTGAGCTGAGGGAATGTGTCTCCGTAACGTGTCATTATAATCTGTTTTTCCGGATATGAAGCCTTTAATTTTGTGTAAAGCATTTTTCCGATTGAAAGAACAACATCTTTTTCCTGGACCTTTATTGTTTTTCCATTTACTTTGAACGTGCCGGAAGCCCCTGGGTCTTTTCCTCCATGTCCCGGGTCAATAAGGATTGCACCTATCTTAAATCCGTCCGAACTGTCCGTTGACTTAAAATATTCGTCCGCGGATGAGATAAATTCATCTGTCACAAAAAGTTTTCCGTCTTTTAAGACTGGGGCATCTGTAATTATAAG
>CAVGBY010000164.1:0-3958 GCA_963627355.1 uncultured Prevotella sp.
TTTGCGTATGGATTCGGATGAATTAAAAAACAGGCTTTCAGCAAACCTTAAAAGAATTAGAAAAGCAAAAAATCTTTCTCAGTTTGAGCTTGCGGAAAAAGCCGGTCTTTCTGATCAGACAATAAACAGCATTGAAGGAAAAAGACTTTGGCCAAGCGATAAAACTATGATAAAAATTGCGAATGCACTAGAAACTGATGCTTACCAGTTTTTGATTCCAGAGAATATAGAAAACAGGCATACAGAAATAATCATCCCAGAACTAAAATCCGCATTAAAAAAGAATATAGACATTTTAATTGAAGAATTTTTTACACAATAATTTTGATAAGAAACATAAGATAGCATATTCCCTTTACTTTCCAACTAACGCCCCCCCTGTCTTCTTGTAGGCCGATTGGAAGCTTGCGGACATTCATAGGAAAATTATAACATAAAAAAAGCAGTTGCTTTATTATTGCCCATCGTTGTTATAAAAACAGCGATGGGCTGTACGAATAACCGTACAGCCCATCGCTAAAATTTCCTCATTTTCACTAACTATTTTTTAATAATTACAAATGATTTTGCCGGAACGGAAGAAACGCTTGACATATCTTTGTAAATTCTGTACGGTTCCACGTCCACGTCCACGTCCACGTCCGCAAAGCCAATGCCCAGATAGTTTCCTGTTACTGCAAGACGGGATTCCACGTCAACAATGTATCCGTTGATTGTATCTGACAATTTAACTTCTTTATCAGTTGCATTGAACACCACCGTAAAAGATCCGTCAGAAGCTTCTGCCGTGTATTTTGTAACACCTTCTGAAAGTGTAGATGCACTTACACTAGATGGGTCTGTGAATGCCTTAAAGTCTTTTCGCAGATGAATCAATCCTTTATAGACATTGTAAACATCAAGAAATTTTTCCTTCAATGAAAGGTCGATTGTGTTTACATCGTCAATATTGTATGAGCCTGCCGTGTTTGTCCATGTTATTCCGCCTTTTGTATCTGCAGAATAACTGTCAGGGTTTCCCTTTTTAGTGCGCATAAATTCCTGGCCTCCGTTAATAAACGGAGTTCCCTGACCAAGCAAAACGTAGGCAGCGGCAAGTTTGTTCTGTTTTTTTATGGAAGCAAGTTTTGTTTCATCATCCATTACAGTTTTGTAAAGATTTGCAAATTTCGGAGCAAACTCCCCATCGCCTGAAATGCTTGAATCTGTTGAATAAACCAACTTGTCGAATAAAGTGTAGTTGTCATGACATTCAGCATAATGGAGCGCAAGACCTGTAATTCCAGTCGTATTGCGGTTATTTTTAGTGATAGTTTCGCCTTTTAAGCCCAGAACAATCGATGAGTCAGCATAAGTTCCCTGAATCTGTCCGCGGTTAAATCCGCCGAATTCCGCACCTTTTACAACATCGCGGTAATCATCGTCAAATGCACCGTACCCAGAGCCGGTAGTTCCATTTCCTGCCGATGTTGCACGCAAAGTTTCACCAAGTGAAGAGTTTCCACCGTTCCAAGGCTCACCGTAAACCAAAATGTTTTTGTCAAGTTCATAAAGTGCATCGTAGATTGCCTTCATTGTATCTTTGTCATGAACGCCCATCAAGTCGAATCTGAATCCGTTCACATGGTAGTCTTTTACCCAGTGACTCAAAGATTCTATCATATATTTCTGAACCATTATGCGGTCGCTTGCAGTTTCGTTTCCGCAGCCTGAGCCGTCTGAATAAGAACCGTCTGTACTCTGTCGGTAGAAATATCCCGGAACTGTTGAGTCGTACAAAGAACCTGTAAGGGTTCCGCTTGTGTGGTTGTAAACAACGTCCATGACAACAGCAATCCCTGCATCGTGGAACGCCTTGATCATTTCGCGGGCTTCTTTTACAGCCTGTGTTCCGTCTGTGTAGCCATCTGTTACATAACGTCCTTCTGGAACATTGTAATGATACGGATTGTAACCCCAGTTGTAGTTCTTGTTGCTGTTCAACTGCGCATAATCAAACATCGGAAGAATCTGAACGTGTGTTACACCTAAATCTTTAAGATGTTTTCCGAATTCACCGTTTCCATTTGTTCCGAGAGCGTCTGTTATGTCTTTAAATTTTCCTGTTGAAGTTAAATTATATGCCCTTGACCAGTCGCGGATATGCATTTCATAAATAACAGCGTCATTGTATTTTTTTACTTCTGAACCGGTAGAACCGAACGGATTTGTATAACCTGCTTCCCATGACAACGGAGTTGCCTCTGAATCGTCAATTGTTGCAATCTGGCTTGCGGAAGAATCCGGACCTGCAACTGTATGCCAAATGTCAGAAACATAATAAGTTTTTCCTGCGACAGTAATCTGATATTTGTAGTATTTATATGCAGAAACATCAACATTTTCCAAAATCCATACACCGGTAGAAGAATCCAAAGACATGGCTTTTACAGCAATTCCTGTTGGTGTTGTTCCCCAGTCAGTTTCAGTTGTACCTGGAGCGTCGTAGCCTGTTGTTCTAGTAGAATTGTAAGCGGTGGCAGAATCAGCATAAAGAAGAACGTTTACTTTTGTTGCAGTAGGAGCCCATGTCTTGAACGTGGCAGTTGTTCCAGTCAAAGTAAGCCCCAATCCTTCAACAGATTTTGCGGCTTTTCCGTAAAGACTGTCAATAAGTTTCATATCTATAGAAGCAGTCAAATCTTTTGAATTGTATGTAACTGTATATGGAACTTTTGTTACGCTTGAACCTGTAGCAGAATCGTTTGACAAAGTCAAAGTTGCAGAATCACTCGAAACTGCAATGTCTCCAGAGCCACCGATTGTAAGAACGTTTCCGGCAGAATCTTTTACAGCAAGATTTTCTCTTGCAATAGAAGTAAGCAAACTTGTAGTCAGTTTTACTTTTGCCGCGGTTGTGCTTAAATCTGTGATTGCCGCGCCGAAAATACCGATACAGTCATCAATCTTTGTGTAATAAGCCATGCTGTTCCAGTTAAAATAGAGCGTTGTGCTAGAAGCAATAGCATCTTTTTCAATAGTAATATCGCCTGTCTGCGGTGAACCACCATCAAGATTGTTAAAAAGAATTCCAAGCGGATAAGCAGGATCAACTTTTAAAGTATAAGTATAGCAAGGGTAACCGCTTTCTTTTCCCGCTGTCATTTCAAGGTCGCCCGGCCAACTTTTTGTAGTGTAGTTTACATGAGAGCCGGCCACTGCCCATGCCCATACACCAGGTTTTTCATTATTAGAAGGAATTCCCAGAACAACAAGTTTAAGTTCCACTGTCCTGTTTAAGTCTGTCAAAGTTGAGACAGCCCTTGAAGAATCCAGAGACGATTCTTTTCCATTCAAATCATTTGCACAGGAAACAGTACCGAACAGCAAAATCCCGAAAAGAGCAAATGACACAATTTTTGAAACCATGTTTAATTTTTTCATATTCACCCCTTAATACGCAAATAAAAAGTCGTCAGTAACAAGACTGAATGCACTGCCATTCATAACAGAACGTGACTCTGTTCTTTCTGTTTCATAGACAAGATAGAACAAGGTGTTCTGTTTATTAATTTTTGTCCAGAACAAAGGTACGTCATTTGAAATCAGAATCCAGCCGCTGTTATTTGTGTACCAATAATGTCCGCCCAAAAATTCAGCAATTCCGCCATCTTTTAAAGTAATTTCTTTTCCTGAAGAAGTTTTCCACGTATTAAAAAGTGAAGTTTTGTTTTCTGAATCTGTAGAAAGAATTTCTCTTGCAATTGCTGTAACGTTTGCTCCGCCTTTTGCCGCATTCAGCATATATGCAGAAGATGAACCAACCGTAATTTTTCCGTTTGCAGAATCATAGGTAAAAGAAGCCGCAAGAACTGAACCGTCGACTGGGGATTCTGTAACAGTTTCCTCTGTTTCACCGTTCAGTTTTTTCAATGTGTAAGTTCCTTCAGTTTCAGAAGTAAATACAAGGTATTCATAG
>CAVGBY010000165.1:0-3924 GCA_963627355.1 uncultured Prevotella sp.
CACGCCCGGAGTGTTCGTGCGCCGTGGTGGAAGGGCGGCCGCAGGGCGTTGCGGAGCAATGAGGCGGATGAGCCGAACCCTGGAAGCGCGGTTTTCTGGAGGGATGGAGCGTGCGGGGGAATTTGCCGCGGGGCGGAATCTTTGCGCGGATAAGAGTTTTTTATTAAGGATATTTTTAGGGCGGAAGCCTTTTGAATATAGATTTTGGTCCGTTCTTTGACAACTTATTCTCTACAAATCCATCCACGAGATATAGCCGCCGTGGGTGTCGCTTGCGTTGAGTGTTGTATTTCCGCCGTAAACTACATTCGCGTTTTTTAGCGGTGTTTTTGACAGAATGCAAAGTTTATTTATGGAAGAAAAGAATTTTTCATTCATTGTTGCGCTTGATTTTATTTCATAAAGTTTTAACTGCTGATTTTCTTCGATCACAAGGTCAACTTCCAGACCGTTCGAGTCTCTCCAGTAATAGGCATTAGGTTCCATTCCGTTAAAATAACTTTCCTTTATGTAGTTGCTGATTACAAGGTTTTCAAAAATGCTTCAACGCAAAAAATATATTTTAAGGCTTGAGTTTAACTTTGAGCCTTTTTATATAAATGAATTTCAAAAAGATTCTCCGGGAGTTTTATGCTTTTTGCAAAAATATTTATCAAAAGCGATTTTTTTCGCAGGAGGAAAAATGAAAAAATTGAAAGTTTTGACCGCACTTCTGGCAGGTGCGGCGATGTTTCTTGCAGGTTGTGCTTCTGGCGGTGGAAGTGATGATTCTGTAAAACCGGAAGTTACACCTGGAACTGTCGGGCAAGCCGCAGATGAGCTTTTAGCGGCGGCAGATTTATTAAAGGAAGTTGATCAAAATAATGAGAAAACAATCCTTTTTTACTATAGAGAAGATGGAAAATATGCTGATTGGGCTCTTTGGCTTTGGGAAAATGGTGGTGACGGAGAACTTGCTTATTCATCAACTATTGGAAAATTTAAATCAAAAAATATAACATATAATGAAATTTCATATAATATCGGTTATATGGAACTTGATTCAGAAATGTTTGCAGATTCTGCACCTTTGGTAAAAAAAGCCATTGAAGAAAAAGCAACTTTGAATTTTATTATTAGAGATGCTAAGTGGAACAAAGATCCTGGTACAGACCAGGCTTATGATCTTGCGGGTGGAAGCCACTTTATGGTTATCAGCGGCGACAAGGATGTTTATCCAGTAAGTACAGTAATGACACCGTTTATTTCAAGTGCTTCAATGGAAACTTTGACAACAATGAAAGTGACTCTTTCTGTAAAATATGCGCTAGAATCAATTCCTTCTACAAATGGATTTAAAGTTGTTGCAACAGATAGTACAATTGCTAATATTGCTGATGTATTAAATTACAATTCACAAGATAATCGTAGCAATAATTTTACAAATACAATCCTTGTAAAATTTGAATCTGCTCCTGATTTTACAAAAAATTGGAAGCTTTATAATGAAAAATTTGAACCCGTAGATGGTCGTGAAATTTCAACCCAGAATGCAGTAAAAATTTCTCTGAATGATTACAAATATGAAGGTGATGATTTAGGTCTTACTCTTGAAGGAGAAAAAGCGACTTTTAAAGTTTGGGCGCCAATTGCAAGCGACGTTAAGATTTTGTTCTATGAAGATGTTTCTAAGGTTGGAAATTTTAAGGCCGAGACTGTCGCATTGAATGTTTCTGGCTCAACAACCGAAGAGTCATTGAAGGGAGAGCCTTCTGGTTCTGAGCAGATGATTTTGGACAAGGATTCTGGAATATGGAGCTACACCCTTGATTCTATAGGAAGCAATAAATACTACAAATATCAGATTACAAATAATGGAACTGTTTATTACGTTGCTGATATTTATGCTAAATCTTGCAGTCCGGATTCAATTGCTTCTCAGATTGTGGACATTAATAACGGCGGCAATTATGGAACAGAATCAGGCTATGTAAATCCATTCGGAGAAAATGGAGCAACAGCAAAGGACTATACAGATGCCATAATCTATGAGATGCACATCCGAGACTGGAGCCGCACTGTAAATTCAACTTCTACAGGAAAATTCAATGAAATGTGCAGTGACGAAATAATCGCCCATCTTAATGATTTAGGAATTACTCATGTCCAAATTCTTCCTATGTTTGATTATGCGCAGGTAAATGCTGACACTGGCTATAACTGGGGTTACAATCCTTATCATTACAATGTTCCGGAAGGAAGATATACTGATTATTCTGCAAATCCTGACGGAACTGCGGCTGTTGAGCAAATGCGCGCGATGATTAAAAAATTCCATGATGCAGGAATTGCGGTTATCATGGATGTTGTATATAACCATACAAACGGAACTGCTGGCGGCTCATTATATGACTCGACCGTTCCTTATTATTATTATCGCATAAAATCCGACGGAACTTATTCAAACGGCTCTGGATGCGGAAACGAAACTGATAGTGAGGCACCAATGTTCAGAAAGTATATGATTGACACCCTGAAACACTGGATGCTTGATTACCACATCAATGGATTCCGCTTTGACCTTATGGAAGTTCACAGCAAAGAGGCGATGACTGAAATTTACGGAGAACTTTCTTCTATAGATAAGAATGTAATGGTCTACGGTGAACCTTGGACAGGTGGAGATTCCGCTGTAAAAGATGGGGCAAAAACTGCTATTGAGACAGGTTCTTATGGCGTCGGCGCATTTGATGATGATTTCCGTGATGCAATAAAAGGCGCTGAATTCGGCGGATTTAATGCAGGCCAGATTCAGGGGGAATATAACGACGATGGTATTGCCAATGGACTGAAAGGAAAATCTGGCAAAAACAACAGGAATACAACAGATAAAGTGGGACTTGCACTTCATTATGCTGAATGTCATGACAATTTTACATTGTACGACAAGCTTGTTTATTCTTTAAAAGAAAATATTGAAGCCGCAAAAGAAGCTGATTCTGATGATGATGGTTCTAAAATTGCAACAACTTGGCCTAAAACTGTAACAGACGAACAGCTTGAACTTATCAAAAAAGAAGACAAACTTGCGGCGGCTTATGTACTGCTAAGCCAGGGAACACCGTTTATTAATGGCGGACAGGAATTCCTGCGCACAAAGAAAGGAAATCCAGACAGTTATTCCGCTGATACAAAAGGCGGAGTTACATGGACCAACACTCCAGGAGAATATAACATTGATGATGTAAATACAGTTGATTTGGCCATGAAAGATACATATTCCGATGTCTACAATGTCTACAAAGGTCTGATTGCATTGCGAAAAGCCAATCCAGATGCATTTGGAAAAAATACAAGCGCGTCAGCAGGCAAAGCAAAAATCAAAAACTCCGATGGAAAAGAAACTCGGACTGCTGGCGTAACAAAATACACAACCGGAGATTTCTGTGTTTACTTTAATGCCACAGATTCTGTTGTTAATGTTGATGTTTCTGATTATTCAAAAGTTATTGACGTAACTTCTGGAACTCCATCGGAAAGCACACCTGTTTCTTCTGTTCCAGCGAAGTCTTTTGTGATTTTGAAGAAATAACAGTTTTTTGTAATACAATTGATATTCCCCAAGAGTTTCGAAAAATTCTGGGGAATATCATTTTGTGGGATTTTCCAAAATGAATGAAGAATCCCTTTTTTATTTCAGTTTGTTCACTTCCTCCAACGAAAGCCCGGTGCATTTGATGATTAAATTTGTAGGAATTTCATTCTCCATCATCTTTCTTGCGGTTTCAAGGGCTTTTTTCCGTTCTCCAGCCAAAAGTCCTTTTTGCATTCCTTCCTTCAACCCGGCTCTTCTTGCGTCAAAAAGTGGCAGTGCATCCATCATATAGTCGCTCCTGAAAATCTCGTTGATTTTGAGCCTCTCGACGCGTTGCTCTATGTCCTCTG
>CAVGBY010000166.1:0-3880 GCA_963627355.1 uncultured Prevotella sp.
GCCATAGAATTTCCTTCCAGAAAACTTTTAAGCGCCGCTGGAGAATTGTAATCAGGATGATTTAGTTTTGGCATATTACGTTCCTGCTGAATATAATGGAAATTTTGCGAATATTGAAACAATAAAAGCAATCAGATTATAGATTATTTTTAGAAAAAATGCAGCGGCTGGAACAAAAAATGGAAATATTAGACAAATTATTATAAAAACAAGCCCGGAATAAATAAAAATTGTTATCAGGGGAGAAATCACGACCGTTGAAATCACTCCTATTGGCGCAAATGAGTTCATTAATTTTAAGGAAATCGGAGCTGTGAAAATTTGGGCTCCTGTGCTTGCGCTTATTGATTCTGTTAATTTTTCCGGAGTTTTTATTATAAGCAGAAATTTAAAGAATTCAGACATCAATAAAATTCCTGCCAACGCTGAATAACTTAATACAAAAGCTGCCTCGAACATATCTTCTGGCTTTAAGGAAATATGAATCAAAAATGATACGGAAAGAACAAGAAGCATTGAAAAATCTTTTAATTTCAGCGAGATTGCCAAAAAAGAAATCAGCGCGCATAGAAAAGCCCTGAAAAGCGATGGCGAAAATCCCGCAAAAAATACAAAAAGAAAAACAGAAACAAGCTGGAAAAACATCGCTTTCTTTGCGGAAAGGATTTTTCGGGCTGTTTTTCCGGCGATTCCCGAAAACAAATTCAAATGCATTCCAGAAAGCGCCAGAATGTGGGAAAGTCCGGCATTCTTAAAGTTTTCCCCTAGCGAATTTTCTGTGTATTCACGGATTCCGGAAAGCAAAGCCAAAAGAAGTCCGCCTGCCGCACCCCAGGAATACATAAGCCGCCTGAATTGAATTCTAAGGATTGCCCTGATTTTCTGGAGTTTCTGAAAAACACTTTTATTGCCTTTATTTATATTCTCGATATTTTCCGCGATGAATAAATTTTCATCAAGGATTTTTCCTTTTGCATGGATAAAACTTCCCTCCTCGCAAAGAACATAGTTATTATCTTTTATTGCGGTAAATAGTTTTCCTGGAAAATGAGCCTCAACCTGTGCTGCCGGAACGAGAGTCTGGATAATTCCATTTGCGCCGGCCTTTGCGCCGTTTTCGGCTATGACTTCTGAAATTTTTACTTTTACCCTGTAATACTTTCCCTTTGAAGTTTTTGCCGGATTTGAAACAATCTGTCCGGAAAATTCCGCAAGATTTTCAAGCGCCAGAAGAGAACAATATTTTTCCGTGTCTTTTACTGGAATTATTCCCGAATAAAAAACCGCGGCAACAAAAATTCCTGAAAGAACCAGCGGATGAAATAACTTTGATTTAATTTTTGCGTTTTTTACCATTTCAGTTTTGCCAGAGCATCCCGGGCCGCGGCAATAACTGTGTCTGAATAATTATAATATGTAACTGCAAGCAATGAATCAAAAGCGTTCTTATCACCGATAGCCCCAAGAGTTTTAATTAATGAGAGAACTACTGGCTCTGAAACTTTAGATTTTTCATCTTCCATGCTTTTGTTCAATTTTGAAAGATACGAAGAAAGTTTTGAAACTCCATCAATCGGTGATGTTTCTGCAATTCCTTCTATGACCGGACAGAAGAGGAGTTCATTCATCTGGGAATTTTCAAATTCCACAACCGCAACATCAAAGAATCTGATTGTTGTCGCGGATGCCCTAGTCCATTTTAAATCTTTCAAAACAGAAAACGAGTCTATCTGCAATGAAATTAACTTTTCGTTTGCAGAACCAGAATTCTCATATATATATATAGCGCGTGCAAGTACACTTTCTGAAATTTTTGCACAAAAAATTTGATTATTTTTCTGGTTTTTCATAACAAAATCGAAAATTTTTCTACATTCATCAGCATTTCCGCTTCCGATTATATTAATAAGTTCATTTTCGGCCTTTACGCAAAGGAGTCCAAGAGCCTTTTCATTTTCAACCTGATATTTCTGCCATTCATTTTTTTTAGCGTTGTTCAGGAGAATATTGAACGAATCAGAATCTCCGATGTCTCCTATTGTCTGGAGCGATGCAATTAAAATCGCCCTGTTTTCTGTTTCTGGATTGCAGTCTGTCAAATACCGGTTTAAGGCATCCTTGAATTTTTGAGTGGAAACGTTAAGTCTTGAAATTTTGTTAAGCACGGCAATCTTTACTGTCTCATCATTAAAAAGGTTGTAAAGATTTAAAAGTTCATCTGAAAGTTTTGCTTTTTCTGATTCCGAAAGCTCCTCTACAGACGACTGCGGCACCGCAAGAATTCCCGAGACCGCAAGAGCCGCAAGTTCCCTGTCCTCGCCAAGAATCTCTTTATTTTCTATTGCAAAATCAATTGCCCGTTTTGAAAGTTCCTCAACATCATCTTTTGTCGCAGCCTTGACCGCGGATGTTTTTTCAGAAAGATTTCCTTTTACAAAATCTCTGATGTTTCCAGAACTTTCTGGGAACATATTTTTTACAAAAAAAACAGATAAAATCAAAAATAAGATATTTCTTTTCATATTATTCTCCGTCCAAATCCGTTTCATCAGAATCAACAATTTCCTCTTCTGGAATCCGGATTTCCTGGGTTTCATTTTTAAGGTTCTGCGTATTTGTCAGAACATCGTCTGTGTCCGCAATTTTTTGGGAAAGTTCCTCCGCTTTTTCAGCGGTTATCTCTGAGTCTTTCCGGGAATTTCCTTCGTTTTTGTGTTCCTCGGACTCATCTGTGTCTGTAAGTTTCAGGGCATCATAAATCTCTTTTTCACTTTCAGGCATAATGTTGTACACGTAACTTAAAATCTGGTTTTTCATCGAAGGCTCAATGTGAATACATTCAAAATGAAGCCTGGACTGGTTCAGCTCCTCATTGAATTCAACAGTCCGCACAACTCCAAACATAACAACAAGACGATTTTCAACCTGAAACTGTAGTCTTATCTGGATATTCGGAAGTCCTTTCCCGCCGATTCTAATCAGGGCGCCATTTTCAGAAATATCTTCAAGAAGGCACTTATACCCCGGCTTTGTTTCGATTATATTATAGTCGATTGATTTTTCCTTTAGGATGTAAAGCTCTGCCAAAATATGACATTTTGAACGGATCGCGTTCCTTTTTTGGGTCCTAATAAGATTTGTTGTGTGTTTCAGAAAAAGTGACGGTTTTCCAAGAAACAATCCCTCGTGCAGAACTGTTGTGTCAAAAACATAACGGGCGTCACCTGTACGCCAAAGATAGACATTTATGGTTTGCCCTACCCAGTCTTTTCCGTCAACTGTAATCTGGTTTTTCTGTGTAGGAAGTTTTATGGCAATCTCCCGGCCGTTATTTACAATTTCAGATGAAAAAACGCCTTTTCCCGGAAGAATTATTCTTAGTTTCTGATGATTGGAAAGTGACTTTGTGGATTCAAGCCCTCTTTTTTTATCTTCATTTTTTTCAATCTTATTTCTGAATTCATAAAGTTTTGTAAGAAGCCTCTGGAATCTAGAGCCATTCAGGGTACCGGTTGACTCTGCCCTTGTTTTTATGTGGGAAATACATTTTGCAAGCGACGGCATTGAATAAAAAAGAGAAATCGGCTCATCAAGGTTGCATATCTGAGAAACATTCCATAAAGTGTTCAGTTCAGAAACGTGGAATCCCTCGTCGAATCCGCGTAGAAAAAAATTGATTTTTTCCTTAAAGAGTAAATATAATTTTGCAAGTCCCGCTATTATAACTGCCGAAATGATAATCGCTACAATAATGTAAGACATATAGAAAAATTCCTCAACATTATATAATATCATATTAAATATGAAAATACATTATTTTTTTAAAGAAATTGCCGTTTTTTCAGCAGTTTTTGTGTTTCTTCTGGTTCCGTCACTTTTT
>CAVGBY010000167.1:0-3868 GCA_963627355.1 uncultured Prevotella sp.
GCCTTGAACAACATTTATCCACGAAAGCATCCAATGGTAATGACCTTTTACAGTTAAATTCCAGCAGATTGAAGTTATAAGACCAACAAGAATAATAAGAATCTTAAAAAAAGCATTTTCAGTTAAAGAATTATTCACTTGATAAAAGCCGACAAATAACGCTCCTGTAAAAATCGAATAGTAATTTGCCCAGGTGTTGTAATTTTGATAATGAAAATTACGCCCCTCTATCGCTTTTTCATAGTATTTAAAAATGCAATTGAATTTATCTTCGTTGCATTGAGAGTTCTTAACTTTATTAGATTCTTCGCCGCCGTCTGTTACCATAATTTTCCTCCCAAATAAATATTTCATCTGGAGACAAAAAAATCCCCAAAGCACAAAAACACTTTATTTTTATGCTTTGGGGATTTTCAGAAAAATTTACTACAAAATATTATTAACTTAAAATATCTTTGTACATGCAGCAAATCTTTGTTTTCTTTGTATATTTTTTATCTGATAATTTTTGAAATCCGTTTTTCTTGTAAAATTCTGTGACACTTGGATTATTTTCCACATCTGCATCAACTGTCAGAAAACGGCAAGCCGTAAGCTCATTTAGCATAAATGCCTGAATCCGTGCAAAATTCAACAGAAAAGAACCAATGTTTTTATATTTTTTCTTAAATCCAACATCAACCGCAAGTTGTGCGACTTTTAGCGCCGGAAAATTTGAAAAAGGAAAATCAGCAAGAGATACATCAGATTTTTCATCAAAAGTGAAAGATACAGAATCGCACACAAAGGAAATGAATGCCATTACTTTTCCAGAATCATTTTCTGTCAACAAATAAGTATTTGTAATCATTGCCACTTGTGATTTTAACGCAGTATTTAAAAGATAATCAGAATATTCTTGAATTGAAGCAGAAAAACTGTCTGGAATATTTTTGTCAGACAATTTTTCTACCTTTACATAACTTGAAAAATCAACAGAAAGCAAATCAATCATTTTTTGATGACCTTCTTGAATTTTTCAGCCAACTTTTCCAAGTCTTCAATTTTTTTAGGATCAGGCTTAGACATTACAGAGCTGCATATTTTTTTCCAAACCTTAGGATCATTACAAACTGAAGGTTGAACTGGTTTTAAAGCTGCCATACGCACCTCCTGTTTCTAAAAATATAACATAGAAAGAGATTTTTTTCCACAATTCACAAAAGCATAAAAATAAAATGTCAAAGAACTTTTCCATTTTTATAAATGGAACAAAATATCGTTTAGCAAGAAACCTCCATTTATTTTTTCAACTTCATCCATTCCAAAAACGGCGAACAAGTTCTAATTTCTTCCAGCCGCTTATTCACTGATTCAAAATCAACTGGTGCGAACAGTTTTTCAAAATCGCCTGAAAAAATCCGGCTCTTTAATCCAAAATCTTCCAGCAGGGAATCTATCCTTACATTCTGGCTTTCAAATTTTCCACTTTGATGGACAGACAGGAACGGCTTGTTAAAAATTAAAGAGAACACTGTTCCATGGAACGAGTTTGTAACAACCTCGCTTGCGTTCTCGTAAAGTCCAAGCCACTCTTCCACTGTCGGATAAGTCTTCCGATGAAAATTAATTTTCTGTGCCTCATTCGCAGGAACATAAACCACTTCAAGATTTTTTGACTTTGCAATTTTTTTCAGCCTAGGTATAGAAAAATCCGTATCATTTCCCAAAAGATAAAGCAGAATATAAGGCTTTTCGTGAACAAGATTTCTGCTTGCAATTTTTTTATATTCGTCAGAAGAAAGAAGCATTGTCGGGTCTTGCTGTAGTACAGCATTTTCAAACCCAAGTCCCTTACAGATTTCAACTCCGCTTTTTTCACGGCAGGAAATAAAGTCAAATCCTGAAAGTTCCTTCTTAAAAAGACTCTCAAATTCCAAACTCAATGAGTTTTTGCCGAAAGAAGCCGCACAGGAAATTCTTCTTGCAGAATCCGGCACAAACGAAAGAAGATATGCTTTTATCTGTTCGGAAACCGCGCCGTAATTTTCTCCGTAAGTGTTCCAGACCTGATCGCTTCCGGCAATATAAATTTCTGCGACAGGACAGCCAGATTTAAGTTCGGAAAGATTTCTGAAAATTTTTGTGGGGTTCAAGTTTTTGTCCGCAAAATCAAGAAATTTTCTTTTCTCATCATTTTTATCTTCTGATGAGATTTTCCGTGCAATCTTACAGAACAAGCGGCTCTTAAAATAACAAGCCAATGAAAAAAACGCGTCTTTTTTCAAAAGCGATTTATAATAATCTAGCCTTGAACAGCCAAAAGGAATATCAGTTCTAATCAGGAATGTCTCAAATCCAAGAGAACGCAAAAAAGTCTGCAAGGCATAATTCTGCAGGAGAGTGCCGTAATTGCTTCGGGTAATCCAGTATGTTATGATACCTACTCTCATCATCTACTCCATCAAGTCATTTTTCAACGCCTTGTGCTGTTTTTTCAGGGTGCGTTTTGCATACCATACAGGGAAAAGACCGATTATCAGATTCTTGATTTTTGTCTTTAGTTTTAAGTCAGCCTTCAGGTTTGCGGAAATGAACAGCCTACGGTTGTTTTTAAGGCAGTCATTATAAAGTTCAATATTCTCTTTCCTGGAATTTGTCGCGATAATCAGGAACAATGTGAAATTATAGTTTTTCCAGATGTGCCAGTCGCAGGCGTTTATCAATGCTGGGGTTCTTAAAATCAATTCTTTTTTAATCTTATTTATAGCATTCTGCGCATAAGTTCCCATTTCCACACGGTATTTCGTCAATGCAGAGTTTTCATTATTAAGCCTGTAGTTATAAACCTTTCTTCTTCCGACTCCAACATGGTTTGCATATTGCGCGGCGGCAACAATAAAACACATTCCTTCACCGCTTAGTTTATGTGTAAATGTGATGTTGTTTTTCCTTAGAAACTCCAGACTGAAAATCTTGTTCCAGCAGCCGATTGCAAGATAAGGATAAAGCATTGTGCAGGCAGCCTTTTCAGACGGCCATCTTTCAATCAGGTCGTCGTCAACCTGCTTTCTGTCTCTTGTCGTAAAATTATTCAATGACATCCCCATCTCAGAATTCGTTTCATGGACAAGACGCAACATATACTCTATGCAGTCAGGCTCAAGCCAGTCATCACCATCCACAAAGACAAGCCATTCGCCAGACGCAATTTCCAAAACTTTATTTCGTGCGGAACTCACACCGCCGTTCACTTTATGGATAACTTTTATCCGGCAGTCTTTATTTGCATATTCATCACAGATTTTTCCACTGCTGTCAGGTGAGCCGTCATCAACAAGAATAATATCAATATTTTTGTAAGTCTGATTTATAAGCGAATCAATCAGCTTTCCTAAAAATTTTTCAACTCTATATATAGGAACACCTATAGAAACTTTTTCGTTTTCTTCCATAAATTATTTTCCAGCTCCTATTTTCCTTTTCCCAAATTCCACAATCTGTGCCGCTTCCTTTCTGCACAGAACACAAGCCACCAACAGCAGCGCAACATTCACCGCGTAATTCCAGCCACTGAATTTATCGCCCAACAGAACCACAACGCATTGCAAGGAAAGCAAAATATAAAGCACGCAGTCCCTAAAAATCGGAACGTTCAACCGCATTATTTTCTTTGCCTTGCACATCCGCATAATCCACACGACCAGATACGAAACCGCCGTGGAAACTGCCGCCCCGAGCGTTCCAATAAAATGAATCAGGACGATATTCAGAACAATATTCAAGCCCGCGCCGGCTACTGTCGAGGTCGCAAAGCTTTTTGAGTCCTTCACCGCCGCGAATATTCCGCCCAAATACCCGGAAAGAGAGCCGAAAACCACGGAAACAA
>CAVGBY010000168.1:0-3851 GCA_963627355.1 uncultured Prevotella sp.
CGAATGGCTCGGTTGACGCTTACTTTTTCTTCCCGCCCATTCAATTTATTCCTTCAGAAGAAAAACTCAAAATTCAAGATATTTTATTATACCACGAAAATATGAAATCAAAGAAAAAAGTTTAGCCGCCGAGGTATGCGTTTTTTACTGAATCGTCGTTCAAAAGTTCTGCGGCGTTCCCTGATTTTATTATTTCCCCGGTTTCCAGGACGTATGCGCGGTCCGCAATAGAAAGCGCCTTGAATGCGTTCTGCTCAACAAGAAGAATCGTGGTTCCGTCCGCGTTGATTCGTTTTATGATTTCAAAAATCTCGTCAACAAGAATCGGGGCAAGCCCCATAGAAGGTTCATCCAGAAGCAAAAGTTTTGGCCTGCTCATAAGAGCGCGTCCCATGGCAAGCATCTGCTGCTCCCCGCCGGACAAAGTTCCAGCCGCCTGTTTAACGCGTTCCTTTAGCCGCGGAAAAAGTGAAAAAACGTGTTCAATATCCTTATTAATTCCAGCCCTGTCCTTTCTAAGATATGCCCCAAGCTGAAGGTTTTCCAGAACCGAAAGATTCGCAAAAACTCGCCGTCCTTCCGGAACCTGAATAAGATTTTTTGAAACGATTTTATCCGCCGCAAGATTTGTTATATCTTCACCATTAAAAATAATTGCTCCGCTTTGCTTTTTGATTATATTTGAAATAGAATGAAGCGTTGTTGTTTTTCCCGCTCCATTTGAACCAATCAAAGTAATTATTTCGCCCTGATTCACATCAAAACTGATTCCATGCAACGCCCTGATTGCGCCGTAATTTACACAAAGATTTTTTACTTCAAGCATCATAGTCAGATTCTCCTAAAACGAGCGTTAATTATTTCCAAGATATGCTTTTACAACTTCCGGATTCGCCTGTATTTCCTCTGGAGTTCCTGTCGCAATAATTCTGCCGTAGTTCAAAACCATGATTCTTTCGCAGATTCCCATAACAAGTTTCATATCGTGTTCAATCAAAAGGATTGTAAGTTTAAATTCCTTGCGGATAAACGCAATCAGCTCCATAAGTTCCTTTGTTTCCTGCGGATTCATTCCCGCGGCAGGCTCGTCCAGCAAAAGAAGCTTAGGATTTGAGGCAAGCGCGCGCACAATCTCAAGTTTTCGCTGCTCACCATACGGAAGATTTTTTGCCTTTTCACCGGCTTTTGCAGAAATCTTAAAAAGTTCCAGAAGATTCATCGCTTTTTCAGACATAACCTGCTCATCACGGCGGAATTTATGCGTTCTGAACAAAACATCAAGAACAGTCACACGGCGCTGGTTGTGAAGCGCAATAAGAACATTGTCCTTTACAGAAAGCTCTCCAAAAAGGCGGATATTCTGAAAAGTACGCGCAATCCCAAGTTTATTCAGCTGGGCAGGACCAAGTTTGTTTATAACATGAACCTTATCATCCTTATCCCAAAAATTTATCTGGCCGCCTGTAGGCGTATAAATTCCGGAAACCATATTGAACATTGTAGTTTTTCCGGCACCGTTAGGACCGATAAGACCAACAAGCTCACCCTCGTACAAATCAAAAGAAACATCGCTTACAGCGCAAAGACCGCCAAATACAATCTGAACATCAGAACATTGAAGAACTAGTTTTTTTTCAGCCATTACCGCACCTCTTTTTTAGCAATTTTCGCAGGAAGTTCCCGGAAGAATTTTCCCAGACTTTTAAAACAGCCTTTAATTTTTCCTGGAAGCTCCAAAAAGAACCGCTTTAGTCCGCCGGATTTAATCCAGTCAAAAGTATTTACAAAACTGAATTCTTTTGTTCCAAGAAGCCCCTTTGGTCTGAAAAGCATTACAAGAATAAGAACAACCGGGTAGAAAAGCAGACGGTAATTCTGAAGGAAACGCAACGCCTCCTGAAGATAAGTCAATACAAAAGCCGCAAGAACAGATCCTGTCATTGAACCCATTCCGCCAAGAACAACAAAGATAAGATAGTCAATTGATTTTGTAAAAGCGGCCTGCTCCGGCTTGATAAAACCTACGTACATAACGTAAAGCGCGCCGCCGATTCCGGCCACAAAACTTGCAAGGACAAATCCCGCCATCTTATAATGAAAAACGTGGACTCCGCACGAATTTGCCGCAATCTCATCCTCTCGGACAGCAAGAATCGCACGGCCAAAAGTAGAGCGGATAATATTCTGAACAAAAACCACAACAAGTACCAGAACGCACGCCACAACAAGAACCGCAATAGTCGGGTTAAGCGTAAGAACTGTAGGAAAAGATTTTCCATTCGGTCCGCCAGTCCACTGCTTTAAATTAACAAGAACAACACGGATAATCTCGCCAAAGGCAAGAGTTACAATCGCAAGGTAGTCCCCCTCAAGCTTTAACGTTGGAAAACCAATCAAAAATCCAAAGAAAGCCGTTATAAGACCAGCACAGATTACAGCCAAAGGAAGAGGAACATGGGCATTTGTGTTCAATAGAATTGTAGCATACGCTCCCAAAGCCATAAATCCTGCCTGACCAAGACTAAGCTGCCCGGTAATTCCAGAAATAATGTTTACGCTTATCGCCATAATCGCATAAATTCCGGCAAGAGCAAAAACACCGGAAGAATAAGCGTCCATAACGCCAAAAAACGTAAGCAGCGTTGGAGTAGCAATCGCCACAATGCCAACAACTGAAAGAATCAATGTATTTCGTATAAATTTGTTTTTCATTTTGACCTCATAAAATCTAAAACACCGGAAAATCAGACCTTAACAGTTGTCTTTTTGCCGAACAGACCGGCCGGTTTTACAAGAAGAATCACAATCAGGATTATGTAAGAAATCGCATCCGCATACTGACTGCTCAAGTAACCTTTTGTCAAAGTTTCCGAAATACCAAGGATTACACCACCAGCCATTGCGCCGGGAATTGAGCCGATTCCACCAAGAACCGCCGCGACAAACGCCTTTAATCCAGGAATGTAGCCCATAACAGGGTCAACCTGCGGGTATGCCGTTGCATAAAGAACACCGCCCGCGCCGGCCAGAACCGAACCGACAACAAAAGTAACCGCGATGATTCTGTTCACATTTATTCCCATAAGGGCAGAAGCCTTTAAATCATAAGAAACAGCCTGCATGGCCTTTCCAGTTTTTGTCTTGTTTACAAGAAAGTTAAGAAGTACCATAAGAACTGCGCTGGAAATAATTACTATAAGCTGAAGGTTTGAGATTGAAAGAATACCAAACGTAAAATTCTTTGTTTCCATCGTAGGAAACTGACGCGGATCCGGTCCGACAAAAGGCAGAACGCGCATAAGATTCTGAAGGATAAGCTCAACGGCAATCGCGGTAATCAGGGAATTAAGACGCGGAGATTCCCGCAAAGGACGATAGGCAAAACGTTCAATCAATATTGATAAAAGACCGCAAAGAACCATAGCCGCGATAAAAGCGCCGGCCATTCCAAAAGCGCTGGCTCCAAGCGCCAGAAGAACAAAGTAGCCAGCATAAGCGCCGACCATCATAACATCACCGTGGGCAAAATTTATAAGTTTTACAATACCATAAACCATGGTGTAGCCAAGCGCAATCAACGCATAAATGCTTCCAAGCGACAAACCGTTTATAAGCTGCTGTACAAAAATAGAACCAGAATTCACAAGTTCACCCCAAATATTTTAGACTTCTTGTAATTTTAGTTGTAATAGCCAAAAAAGAAAAGGGGAAAAAATAATGAATATGTTTATTATTTTTCAATATCTGGCTCTATTTTACTTTCCATTCCGAAATATTTTTTTCTTTTGAGTCAAAATTCACGCCGACCTTAAAAATCTTGCGCTTATCACTGGCAAATGGAGCGGCGTACT
>CAVGBY010000169.1:0-3760 GCA_963627355.1 uncultured Prevotella sp.
GTATATATTCTAATGAGTTAAGAAAAAAAATCCGAATAATAAAGTAACAAAATGAAAAAAAACAGCCTGTTCATTTTTATAATTTCGTTGATTTTCTCATTCTTTGCAAAGGAAAAAGTTTCTGCGCTGGATTACACGGAAATTTCTTCTTCTCTTGCGGATTTCTTTGACTCACTCTACGGCGAAAATGAAGGAACAACAGGCTTCCGCTCGCTTCTGATTCCTTTGGGCGGCCGCTCCGAAAGCATGGGCTCGGCGTACACAGGGGTTTCAGACGACATAAGCTACATCGACTACAACCCGGCGGCATCGAGCATTTTAGAACAGACCGAAATTGCATTTTTCCACAACTCATGGATTGCAGACTCAAACATGGAAACGCTCGCTTTTACAACAAGATTCAACAATTTTGGCGCAGGGGCAAAAATTTCCTGTTTTTACGTTCCGTTCACCGAGTACGATTCTTTTGGAGCAAGAGTCGCGGGAAATTATTATTCAGAGACAACAGCCTGCGCAAATTTTTCGTACAACTTTTTTTCAGGCTATAATTTTAAGGGACTTGCCGCAGGAATAAATTTAAAGGCGGCATGGCGTTCCATTCCGGACTACACGGACAACAACACAGGCGAGATTATCTCCGGCTCGGGGCTAGAACAGTCCGCCCTTGCGTTTATGGCGGATTTTGGTGTAATGCTTCAGTTCAATGCCGCGAAATTTTTTATCTCCGAGGACGCGAATCTAAAAATCGGATTTAGCCTTACAAATTTTGGAGCCGCGATGACAGGTTTTTCAGGCGGGAACGGAATTTACTGCGACGATCCGCTGCCTTCAACCGCGGGGATTGGAATTTCCTACAAATTTTTGCGTCCGGTAACAGTTTCCATGGATTTCAGGCAGCCGATAAATCTTCAGGATTTTTCAGAATACCAGATGTTTTACGCCGGAACCGGAATTTCTGTGCAGATTACAAAATTCTTTTCAATTTTGGGCGGATTCCAGATAAAAGGGGCAAACCCGCGTTTCAGCCTTGGCGGCGAAGCGCTTATCTCTCAAGTAAAGCTGAATGTGAACTATACGCTAGATTTAACTTCCTCATTGAATCCTCTGAACCGGTTCAGTATTTCCGCAGGAATTCTGCTTGGCGACAAAGGACGCGCGGAAAAACGGGAAAAGGTTAAAAAACTATACAACGAGGGAATTTATTTCTTTGCGCAGAAAGATTACGAAAAAGCGATTGAAATCTGGAAAGATGTCCTGAAAATAGACAAAACCTTTGACCCGGCCAAAACAGGAATCAGAATCGCAACGCTATACAACGAGATGCTCCAAAATATGGAAAAACTTTCAACAACGCACAACTAAGCAGAACGCTGAATTTTTAGTGATTTACAAAAACTACCGCTTTCTGCTGAAAATCCTGTAGTTAATCCACGGAAAAATCTGATGCTTTTCTTCCAGAGTCGTAAGCCATTCCGTGCTTACCGTATTCGAGCCAAGCGCATCAAAAACCGCTGTAAAATCGTTTATGCTCTGTTTAAAGCGCATTTCCGCATATTCTGGGAAAACTCCGTTCTGGATCATTTTTGCCCAGCCACTGCTCTGCGCAAACATCAGCTCCTTTGCGCCAAGATTCAAAAGACGCGCCTTTAACCCTGTGTCAGAAGGAAAACGCTCTGACAAGTCAACCATCCGCTCGCTAGCCTTACGGACAAATTTCATCATCCAGTTATTTTTGCGCGAAAGCAAATCCTCGCCATAACCGACACCGCTAGAAGAGCCATAATACGGCTGAATCCGCTGAAGCTCAAACGGATTCTTCGCAAGATTTTTCGGAAGCTCAAGCTGCACTTCCGTTGAACTGATTTTTCTGCATACCTGCTCAATCCATTCAATGCCTTCAAACCATTTTTCACCCAGACGGCTGATATTTACCGTAACAACAAGAGAAACGTCTTTTTCATCAGGAAGAAGCTTTTCCGCCTGACCCAATTTTTCAACCTTTTTAGAAACAAAATCTTCCGCATCTTTTAAAACCTGAACATTCGCCTCTTCCGCCGAATAAACATTTTCAGTTTCACAAAGATTTTCTGCGACAGACTCAGAATCTCCGCCTTTATTCCAGTATTTATAGCCTATTGAATAGCGCGAAGTTCCTTTTTTTACAAAAGACTCAATATCTTCAGCCGGCAAAGAAAAAATCACATCTCGGTTTTCAGAGCGGTACACAGGATTTGCAGAATAACCTTCCGCACCCATAATCTCTTTATCAGAAAAACCATCGCGGCCAAAAGCGACAAGCGCATTCGCAAAACGCGCAGACGAAAAAATTCCTTTTTTAGGCTCAATCTCACTGAAAAGAAAACTGTGCGCATCCAGAATCGTGTAGTTTATTCCGTATGCACGCAGAACTTTTTCAACACCGTCATAATATCCCAGTTCAGGAAGCCAGAATCCGTCCGGAACTTCGCCAAAGAAACTTCTGTAGGCAAAAATTCCTGCCTCAACCTGAGCAGACATAATCTCCGGCATATCGTTGTAAAACGGAAGAAAAATATCAGTGGCGCAAGTCGCAAGAATCTCAACAAAACCTTTTTTCTTGAACTCAGCAATTTTTTTTACAAGGCGGCGACCATAATTTTCAAACGCGAGTTTATCGCTTTCTGCTTTTTCAAGGCAAAACTTTACCGCGGCCAGAAGTTTTCCGTCAGAACCGGCACGCTCAATCTCTTTTTTTCCAAATTCAATTTTTTTATCAAGCCAGCCAATATACTGTGTCTGAATCTCAGAGTCTTCCAGCAAAGTGCAAAGAGACGGCGTAAGAACAAGCGAAATTTTACAGGGAACCTTTTCAGCCTCAAATTTTTCAAGCATCCGGACCAGCGGAATATAGACATTTGAAATAGACTCAAAAAGAAGGCTCTGCTCACCAGCGTAAAGAACCGCCTCTTCCCCTGTATGTTTTATGTATTCCTGACTTGTATTAAGAATTAGAACAAATTTCTTCTGTGCCATTTATTTTTCCTGTTAAATTAGCCGTAACTACGAAAAAGATTCGCGGTGGTTTTTGTAATGCTCAAGCAAAAGCTCGTTCATTCCAGAAAGTTTCATTATCTCAGATACATTTTCCATTTTTCCGGGCTGAAGAAGCGCAAACCTTTCGCAGCCTTTTGGTTTTTCAAGAATTCTGGAAGATGCAAGAATATCTACAAAATTATCAAGATTGAAAAGTAAATCCACCCGGAAAAATTTCTTGTCCTGCGGAAGAAGCACATACTGCCCGTCGTCTTCCTTTGAAATTTGAATGTCAAAAAATTCATCCGGCTTAACCTGGTCTTTTTCTGAAAAAGAATTAACACGGATCCGCATCTGGCTTACAAACGCTTTTTCCAGTGAAATCCGGTCAGAATCGCTGATATTCCAGTAGACAAAAGCCCACGCGGGATTTCTAAGGACAATTCCGACTTCCGTCTGATTATAAGCGCGGGGAACAAGCTCGTCCTCTTTTTCAGGCTCAACTTCCTCCTCGGAAATAATCATATCATCCTTTTCAATTCTTTCTAAATCCTCATAAACGTCAAGAATTTCGGCAATAAGAAAATTTCTATTAAAATCAGAAGGAACATCGATTCCCTCCTCATCAGCAATCTTTACAAGCTCTGAAAATGAAAGAGTCTCTAAATAAGCACGGCTAAGCACAACTTTTCCCATAAAATAATAATCTAAAAAATCCCGACATTAGTCAAGCGACACCATTTTATCT
>CAVGBY010000170.1:0-3744 GCA_963627355.1 uncultured Prevotella sp.
ATGCTGTAATCGCAAGCCACAAACTTATGATGCGAAGCGGTATGCTCCGAAAACTTGGAAACGGACTTTACGCCTATATGCCTCTCGGTTTCCGCTCGCTAAAAAAACTTCAGTCAATCATCCGCGAAGAATTAGATAAATCAGGCTGGCTTGAAATGAAACCAACAGTAATTCAGCCTGGTGATTTGTGGAAAGAATCCGGCAGATGGGACAAAATGCACGACGAAATGCTAAAGGCCCAGAACCGGCAGGGACAGGACATGGTTGTTTCCCCTACAGCGGAAGAAGCATTCACGGCTCTTATGCGCGACGGACTTTCTTCTTACAAGCAGCTTCCATTTACAGTTTACCAGATTAACACAAAATACCGCGATGAAATCCGCCCAAGATACGGCGTTATGCGCGGACGCGAATTTATCATGATGGACGCTTATTCCTTTGATGAAAACGCAGAATCTCTTGACGAAAGTTATAACAACATTGCGGCCGCATACAGAAGAATCTTTAAACGCCTGGGACTAAAAACAATTTCCGTAAAAGCCGACACAGGCTCAATGGGCGGTTCAGGCTCGGAAGAATTTATGGTAGAAAGCGAAATCGGCGACGACACACTTTTGCTCTGCCCGGACTGCGATTACGCCGCAAACGTTGAAAAAGCATCCTGCCAAAAAGAAACTGCACTTGATTCAAAAGGAAAACCGCAGGAAAAAACTGAGCTTACAACAGAAAAAGTCGCAACCCCGAATGTATTTTCTATCGAGGACATGGAAAACTTCTTCGGCGAAAAATCAACACGATTCCTAAAAGCATTGATTTACAAAGTCTACAACTGCGGAATCGACCTTTCTAAAAACGAGGAATACAAAAACGCAAAAACCGTTACAGAAGGCGGACAGACTTACTATCCGGAAACTTTCTGGTGCGTTCTGATCCGCGGCGACCTTGACGTAAACGAAACAAAACTTGCCTCAGTCTTAAAGGCAAGCGGAGCGGAACTTGCAGGCGATGAAGATGTCTTAAAATATTCAGGAGCTCCGCACGGATTTGTAGGACCACTCGGAATAAAAATTCCTGTTCTGGCGGACGAAACAACTCTGACAATGCACGACTGCATAGGCGGCTCAGGCGAAAACGGATTCCATCTTAAACACATTGAACCAGGCCGCGACTACACTCCATTTATGACAGCGGATGTACGAACCTGCAAAGCCGGTGACAAATGCCCTGAATGTGGCGGAACATTCTACATGAAAAAAGGAAACGAGCTTGGCCACATCTTTAAGCTCGGCTACAAATACACAAAGTCAATGAACGTAACTTTCCTTGACCAGAACGCAAAACCTGTAGTCCCGACAATGGGTTCTTACGGAATCGGCGTTGACAGAACTCTGGCAAGCATTATCGAAGCATACCACGATGAAAACGGAATTATCTGGCCGATGACAGTCGCTCCATTCCAGGTTGTAATCGTTCCTGTAAAATACGACGGTTCAATGAAAGAAGCGGCAGAAAAACTTTACAACGAACTGAATGACGCAGGGATCGAAGTTCTGCTGGACGACCGAAACGAACGGCCTGGCGTAAAATTCAAGGATTTTGACTTAATAGGAATTCCTGTAAGAGTTGTTGTGGGCGAAAAAAATCTTCCGAACGTGGAAATAAAACTCCGCAAAGAACCAGAATCAAAACTGATTCCTGCAGAAAACGCCGCTTCCGAAATCAAAAAAATCGTAGAAGCAGAACTTTCCGCACTGAACAGCTAAAACCATGAAAAAACTGATTATTCTTTTTGCCGCATTATTGATTTCTCTTTCAGCAGGCTTTGCGTTGCCGGGTTTTGAACCAATCGTTCCAGACCACTCAGGCGAATACGTTTACTACCGCGACTTTACTTTTGAACGCGAAAGTTACATAGGATTTTTAACCTATGACCCGCAGACTTATTCCGCACGCTATTTTGCGCCGGCAGAAGAAAATTCAAAAGCTCCGCAAAAAGAAATTCAGATTTTTTTCACAATAAATCCAGATGCGAATCACCTGGAGCTTACCGGCGAAAAAGTCCTGAACATCCAGTTTTTGTCGGAAGAAGATTTAAAAATTGTAAACTACATCCACGATTTGCTTTATGAATTCAGCACGCGCCGCATAAAACTCGTGGAAAACAACGTTCTGTCCGGCACGCAGGACGAACTTAAATTTTCCGGAAAAATCGACTCTGATGAAGACTTTGCGCAGTTCGGCGGTCCGACACAAATCAGTTGGAACACAATAATTCCGCTCTTCAACATTGAATCAATTTTCAACCATGACGACGCGGATATTGTATTTTCAGTTGTTACAATCGGGCGAATCAGTTCCACCGATGACAAAAGTTTTGAAAATTTCAAAGGCTTTCCAGAAAATTTCAAGGCAAAAACGCATAAGGCAAAAATCAGCAAAAAAGCAGAAAATCTTGCAATCAAAAACAAGGCAACCGGCAACAGTTATTCTGTCCACTCAGACTGGAAACAGGCGGCAGAAAATATATTCACCCTAGGCGATTTCGCAGTTCTTTTTGAAACTTCAATCAGCGAAAAAAACTTAAATTTCATAAAAAGGCAATTTCTTTTAAGTACCGCCGAAAATTACCTTGATTTTTCAAAAATGAAATTCAAAAACAACACTTTCAAGGCAAATTACTACAATTTTCAGACTGGAAATGTGACAACCACATTCAAAAAATTTGAAGAAAACCCAAAGACCGGACAAATTGCGTACCTTTCGCTTTCAGTCTTTAATGATGTCTACAAAAAGAATTCCAAATATTTTGATAAAATAACCGAATCATTTTCAACAAAAGAATAATTCCTAGAACGAACTGCGCGACAATGGAGTTCCAATCCACTGCCCCTCTGACCCAAGATATTCTTTTTTCTCGCCTTCAACCAAGAACTGGACGCTTTTTACCGTGCTGAATTCAGTCGCCGTGTACACAATCTGCATAAGCTGCCCGATACTGCCTTCAACACCATAAGAATTGAACTCAAAATTCTCGTTAAAATTCAAGGTTGCAACGCCATCTTTCACGCTTGCACCAATCAATTTTGAACCAGACGGAATCAGGCTCATCGCATTTTTTTCACCAGGAACAGGACCTGAAAGCAAAGCTTTTATAGCATCCGTAAGCGGCGAATCGCTTTTTGCAAGCTGCCTTTTTACCGCCAGACGATTCACAGAACCATCCGCCCCGATTGAAACAAAATATAAAGTCGCCGTACGAGTCGTAGCCACAACAGCAGATTTATTTTCGTTCACAACATTCTCTGATTTTTTAGTTTCTACAGCAGCCCCGGAAAAATTCTCCGCAGCCTCAGTTTTTTTCACCGAATTTTCAGCCCGATTTTCCGCCGTCAGATTTTTTTGCTGTCCTAAGTTTTCATCATTTTTCAAATCTGAACCAGAATCCGCCGCCAGACTTTTCTTTGCATTTTCAGCAGGTTTTTCAGCCGCAGCATTATTTTTACCAGACGTTTCAGCCATCAAATCAATCTCAATGTCATCCGGCACAGTTTTTTCCGCTTTAATAGGATGCTTTTCCACAAATTCCGGGGTCGAAACACCAACCCGCTCAAAAAAATTCGTTTTTTTCAAATTAGAAACAATATCGTCTTTTTTCACAAAGAACATAATCACAATCAAAATCACAACTACAAAAAACAAAGCCACATAAAGTCCGCTGTTCGGTTTATTATTTTTATTCTGAGC
>CAVGBY010000171.1:0-3742 GCA_963627355.1 uncultured Prevotella sp.
GCCACCGCAGGGAGGGCCGCGGAGCGGACCGGACGAGGAGGCCGGAGCGGGAGCGTAGCCCCGGAAAGCACGACGGCAGGCTGAAAGCCTGCCGTGCCGCCCGGATGAATATGGATATTATTTTTCCTGCTTTAAAAGACCTGAAAATGCACGTATGTAGTCAATGAAAGAGATATAGCTTAGGAGAACGCAGATGGCGAACATTACGCAGGCTACCGCATGAAGTGTTATCACATATGAAGAAATGTCGATTTTTGAGCCGAAACGGATAAAAGATTCCACGGCGAGCACATAAAAACCTGATGCGATATAAAACACGGTCTTGAGTTTCCCGCCTTTTCTGGCAGCGATTGCGGTTCCACGGCTTACAGCAACCATACGGATAAAATTCATTGTGAATTCGCGGAAAAGAATCAGGATAAAACATACGGCCGGCATATAGCCCGACGGATTTAACTGTGTGCTGAATGAATGCTGAGCGCATACAAAGAGCGTAAGATTTAACATAACGTCTGCAAATGGATCAAAAAGTTTGCCAAAATCACTTACCTCACCATTTTTCCGGGCGTAGTGACCGTCAAAATAATCTGTGAGCTGCGCGAACGCAAGCAGGGGAATCATTATGCAGGCAGAAACTTTTGCGAGGTTTTCGTTTTGCGTCCAGATTGGAATAAAATACATGAAGAAGAATATCGGAGCAAAGCAAACTCTGGCTAATGTAAATTTGTTAGACGTTTTCATAATGTTTATAGTATTTGCGTTCCTTCATAAAAAGTCAATGAGTAACTTTTCAATTGAAAAATTTTAAATATGGGTCTTGAAATCCTGAACAACACTGATTGACGAGGTGATATTGTAGCCCGGGAGTTCAACCGCGCTGATTTTTATCGCGCGCTCCACAAGAACCGACGAGTCCGCCACTCCCTGAAGTGTCAATGTGTTTCCATTTATTACAGCCCGAAGGAATTCAATATTGAGCTTATATTCAAAAATCAATTTGTTCACAAGGTGCTGGCAATTTATGAGTTCCTGAAGTTTCGCCTTTCCCGCGGCTTCTTTTTCCGGCGTAATAATGGATTTTGTGACCGCAACAATCGCGTCCGAGGCGGTTTCCACATCGAACATTCCTGTATTCATAACCATAAGGAAGTGCTGGGGATTTTCAATTTCCGCGTTGAAGAAACTTTTATGGAATCCCTTGCGGTTTGTGTCTGATTCTGTGATTCGCTGAAGAGCCTGCTTTTCGTTCCAGCCGTGTTCCTTCATCAGTCGTTCCATGCGGACAGAATCTTTTGCCACGAAACGGAACGAGATAAGGTTCGGAAGATTTTCCAGGATGATGAAAGAGCCTCGTCCAAGAAGAATACAGTTGCCTTCCGCGGCCGTATCCAAAACCGCTGTCTGAAGATAATTCAAGTATTCATCACGGTCTTTTACGAGAGAAGCAAAGAATCCCGGTTTTTTTTCATCGTATTTCCTTAGTTTTTCAGCCGGAAAACCTAAATCTACGATACGTTTTTCAAGTTCCTTTCTATCTATAAATCTATAACCAAGTTTTTCAGAGAGTGCCTTTGAAATTTCGTCCCCTAATGCTGCTACCTGTCGTGAAATTGCTATAATCGCCATGCTGCGCCTCCAAAATAAAACAACATCTTTTTAGTTACACATAATAATAGTTCGTTTTTTGGCAGATGTCAAAAAATTATTTGAAAAGACCAAAAAGGCGGCGACATTCAAGGTAAAAGCGTTTTTCATCAGCCTCGCCCATTGAAAAACTTTTTCGCGGAAGAGGTCCGTGGCTGTTGATTGTCGCAAAAAAACTGTCCTTTGCAACAGGCGGAAGAAGAATTCCAACGGTATTTTCTTTTGCGCCAAGCCTGAATACTTCCTGAGAACCGTGAATATAGTCAATTTTTGCAGAAGAAAAATCAGACTTTAAAATTTCATCAAGGACAGGCTGAAAACGCGCGACCGCAAGCTCTGTGATTTTTGTTTCAAGCAGGACAAATTTCTGAACGCCATTTTCTGTAAACACAAAACCAAAATCTGCGGCTGATTTTTTTACGGAATTTTCAAGTTCCAAAGCGGAAGAAACGGATTTTACAGTCGCGTCCAGCTTTTGCGCGAGCTTTTCTATCAATGTATTTGGCGTAGAATCGAAGATGACGCGGTGAATCGGCTCAAAAGTCAATCCAGAATCGTAGATATTTACAATTTCGACAAGCGCATAGCGGACCGGGCAATTTTCTTCCTTGGCGGCATCAGGATTTGAAGATTTATATTCATCCCACACGGCTTTTGCTGTGGCAAGGGAATGATTTCCGTCTCCGACTGCAAAAAGGAATACAGAACCGTCTGAAGAAGTATTTTTTTCGGCAAGTTTTTCCAGCGCGGCTCTTACATATTCAACATCCGCTTCAGAAGAAACCGCCCATCCTTTTATGCTTCCGGAATTCTGCATTAAAGTGCCGGAATAAAGCGGATTATTTTTTGAGACACGCGTGCCGGTTCCTTCAACAAGAGATTTTTCCGGGTCGTTCACAAGCAGCATGATGTGCGGAGATTCCAGAGGCGCGCCACGGCGGATTTCCATGCGCGGAGGAATCCGCTCGACAATTGTCGCTTCTGTGGCACGGACAAGAGATTTACTGAAAGGTTTCCACTCGTAAGTTTCCAAATCAATCGCGGCGACAAGTCCACGGCGGACACGTCCATAAGCGGTTGTACGCTCTACGTAGACAAATTCTTTCTGCGGCTCAGAAAAAATTCCATTTTCAAGATATTCGCTCATTGTTTTGCGGATTTTTTTTATTCTTTCTGGTTTGTCAGAATCATTTAGATAAACTTCCGGTAAAATTATATTTAAGGTCGAAGGTTTTCCGCCAGCTGTTTTTTCCACGGAAGCCCAATATTCCCTGTCCTGCGTGTACTGGTCGCAGGCAACAACAGACCAAGTTGAAACATCAAGATTTTTTGGCAATAAAATTTCGGGGATTTTAATTCCCATCTGTTCAAAAGTTTTCATAGTTCAAAATATAACTTAATCTTCCGGTTTGTGCTATAATCAAGTGATGGCAGAACCTAGGCTTTCTCTTGAACAGAAAAATGTTCAGATACAGACAATGAAACTTTCCCAGCAGCAGATTATGGCGATGAATCTTATTGCCATGGGAAGCCTTGAGCTTAGGGAAGAAATTCTTGAGAAAGTCGATGAAAATCCCGCGCTGGAGATAAAAGAAGATAAATTTTTGGGAAACGCAAGTTCTGTTCATATCGGAAAAACCAGCCGCGCAGGCGAGGAAGCCGCTGAAAAATATCAGAATATGCTTGAAAGCGCCCCGGACGAAACGGAAACTTTGCAGGAGCATCTGCTTCATCAGCTGAATATGACAAATTTGCCGGAAAACGAGCATAGAATCTGCAAAAAACTGATAGAAAACCTAGACGAGAATGGATTCCACATTTTAGCGCCGGTAACTTTGCTTGAGCCGGAAAAAGGCGACAACGAGAATCTTCTGGAAAAATGTATTTTGACCGTGCGGCACTTTGATCCGGAGGGAATTTGCTGCCAGAATGTTACGGAAAGCCTTGAAATTCAGGCGAAACTTAAAAAGGATGCTCCAAAAATCGCGCTTTATATTCTGCACGGACGACTTGAAATTTTAAAACCCCCCGCCGCAGAAAAAGTCCTTTCCAAAATTGAAAAAAATATAGAAGAAAATGAAAAGCTTTCGTTCTGGAC
>CAVGBY010000172.1:0-3710 GCA_963627355.1 uncultured Prevotella sp.
GTAGTATTGAAAAAGAGTTTGAACTTCTATCAAGCGAGGCTGAACTTAACGCATTATTAACCCGAGGAAGCGAAGGAATTGTAGACTGGGAGCTTTCAAAGGAAATTGCGCAAATGCAGCTCGACAGTTTTATTGAAGACGGCGAATATCCGGAAACTTCCGATAGGAATTTACAATCAAGATGGAGAGATACGTTACTATGAATTCCGGGTCATAAATGACGGAGAGGTAATTGCCGCCATCACAATCAATGCGCAGGAAACTCTTGGCGGACCGATAGCCTATGTTTTTTCCATGAAAGGTTATTATGATTCTCTTATGGAACTTTACAACAACGGTGCTCTTTCAGAAGATGAAATTCCACGCATAATTGACAATGTTTATCCGAACTATGCAGTAGCAGCATCGCAAGCAACAAGAAGCGGAAGCATAACTTTTGAAAAACTGATCTCTCCTGAAAACGGCGAGGAGGTCCAGGAACTGAACAGCCTTATTTCTACAGAAGAATTTATGAATGAAAACCCGGATGTTTTTACAGAAGAAGAAAAATCTGAAAAACTGGAAGAAATTTCAAATTACAGAGAAGAAACGGAAGACTTCTGGAAAGCCGCGAAAGAAAACAAAGGAAACCTTGGAAACATGGTGTTCCGTGGTGGCAGCAAAAAGCAAAGAAAAGAGGTTGATTCTAAAAATATTCAGGCTGCAATTGATAATTGTGCTAAAATAACCAAAAAGCGAAATTCTAAAAGTTATTCAAGACCTGTTGGATATGGTGCCTGCGGTGCAACAGCATCGGGATTTATCTTGGATTATTTTGATGCAAATTTTGAGAATGTTCCAAACTGGAATAAAATAAAATCACATGGAGAACGTATTGCTGCTTTAAGAGATGCTTTATCAATAAGAGACAACAGCAGTATAACATGGCCATGGAATCTTACAGGTGCAGTTTCAAAATATTCAAATTATAAGATAGAAAGCTGTTCATTCTGGCCAAAAGCGAGCATTAACAACAATATTCCGGGAATCAACCTAAGGGCTTTAAAATTCACAAGCTGGGATGATTTAAAAGGCGGTTTCCATTACAGAAATGTAGTTGCCTACAAAGAAGAAGGCTGGTGGATTTTTAAATGGAAATATATAAAAATTCTTGACGGAAATAACTGCGAAAACGGCTGGGAAGCATACAATCCGTTCTGGCACGTCTCTTCTTATGATGTTGTAAAAAAATAACCCAAAAGCAAAGTGCGGTAACATACTACACTTTGCTTTTCTAAGGAAACCTTATGCTAAAAAAAATTATAATTTTTATATTCACAAGCCTTTTATTTACTTTTATCTCCTGTCCGCATGACTGCACGCCGGAAGAAGATAAAGCAATGGGAAAATATATCGAAAACTTTCCTGACTGGACAAAGGACACATTAGTTTCTGAGTGGAAACCGTGGAACACAGAAGCAACTGAAGAATTCAAAAAATTATTCAAGCAAAAAGAAAGTCTAAATTCTGGAGAGAATTCAGAAAACATAAACTACAGACTGTTTGTTACAGGGCAAAACCTTGTCTTATTTTTTGATGATGAGGAAAGAACCGCCTGCAACCCTTTGTGGATTTGGATCGCAGAATATGAAACTGGATATAATTCCATATCTATTCCTCAAGAAAAAGATGATGAATTTGTTTTTACAGGACACGCAAAAAGTAACCAGTTTGAAAAAAATACAGAGCAAAACAAAGCATATGTAAAAATTGAACTTTTGAACGACGAAACTTATGAGTGCAATTATTTATTAAAAGTAAACGATGTTGAGATTATAAATGAAAAATTAACAGCACAATATTCAAAACATTCTGAAATCAGTTACAAGACGCTTATGGACACTTTCGGTTATATAGACAAAGAAAAAAAACATTTCTCGAAAAGTTTTTACCCTCCTTACCATCTGGAATTTTTGGGAAATATTGACTACAGATTTGACATCGGTGAATTCTTATATTTTGAAGGACTTTCAACAGAATCAACTTACGACCCAACCTCAAAAACACTCACTTACGAACTTCTTGGCGGAACTGAAAATATGTGCCACTACATGAATATACAGTTTGTAAGCAAAGATGAAATAAACTGCCTATTTTACGATTTAGTTAACGGCAAAAAGGCTATTCGGTACACAGAACCATTGGATTAACGGAGCAACCCTATGCTAAAAAAAATTATAATTTTAATACTCACAAGCCTTTTATTTACTTTTATCTCCTGTCCGCATGACTGCACGCCGGAAGAAGATAAAGCAATGGGAAAATATATCGAAAACTTTCCTGACTGGACAAAGGACACATTAGTTTCTGAGTGGAAACCGTGGAACACAGAAGCAACTGAAGAATTCAAAAAATTATTCAAGCAAAAAGAAAGTCTAAATTCTGGAGAGAATTCAGAAAACATAAACTACAGACTGTTTGTTACAGGGCAAAACCTTGTCTTATTTTTTGATGATGAGGAAAGAACCGCCTGCAACCCTTTGTGGATTTGGATCGCAGAATATGAAACTGGATATAATTCCATATCTATTCCTCAAGAAAAAGATGATGAATTTGTTTTTACAGGACACGCAAAAAGTAACCAGTTTGAAAAAAATACAGAGCAAAACAAAGCATATGTAAAAATTGAACTTTTGAACGACGAAACTTATGAGTGCAATTATTTATTAAAAGTAAACGATGTTGAGATTATAAATGAAAAATTAACAGCACAATATTCAAAACATTCTGAAATCAGTTACAAGACGCTTATGGACACTTTCGGTTATATAGACAAAGAAAAAAAACATTTCTCGAAAAGTTTTTACCCTCCTTACCATCTGGAATTTTTGGGAAATATTGACTACAGATTTGACATCGGTGAATTCTTATATTTTGAAGGACTTTCAACAGAATCAACTTACGACCCAACCTCAAAAACACTCACTTACGAACTTCTTGGCGGAACTGAAAATATGTGCCACTACATGAATATACGTTTTAAAAGCAAAGATGAAATAAACTGTGTTTTTTATGATTTGGTAGACGGCGAAAAAGATGACCGCTACACAGAACCATTGGATTAAAAAACACCGAACTATGAAGAAATTTTTATTTTTACTCGCGATTTGTTCATTTCTTTTTGCAAACTGTAAAACCTCAGAAACAGAAAACGACATTACCTCAGAATATTATAATATCTTGAATCAAAACACGCTTTCTGTTGAGGAAAAATGCGGCAAAATAACTGAACTTTTTATAAAAGAACATAATATAAAAACCGCGCTAAGCGTTTCTGTAAAAAATGAAAAAACCAATTTCTATAAAAACTACGGAGTGTCAAGCCTTAGCTCAAAAAGCGTTTGCGATTCAGAGACATTGCATTACATCTACAGCATTACAAAAACATTCACAAGCGCTTTGACACTGTCTTTATGCGAGGAAAATATCCTGAACCTTAAAGAAACAGTCGAACATCATCTGCCGGAACTTTTTACAGAAAATTACGCCGGCTCAAAAGATTTAAATCTCTACATAAACAAAGACGCGAGCATAGAACAACTTTTAAATCATACCAGCGGAATCTATGATTTTGCAAAAAATTCAAGACTTTACAATACATCAAACAATATTTTTTCAAAACCATGGAATCCTGAACTCATCCTGGACTATATAGAACACCCCAAAAAAAA
>CAVGBY010000173.1:0-3663 GCA_963627355.1 uncultured Prevotella sp.
TAAAATAACAATGTTGAACGGCAAAAATCTGCCTTTCTTTTTAGCGGCAGTTGACTGAAGAACTTTTTCAATCTGCTTTTGGGTTGAGCCGCCTATTCCATAAAAAGCGGCTGTCGGTCTGTGGCTAGAAATCCCGATAACAGCAAGAGACAGCGCAATCAGAAAAACAATCAGCGCAACAACAAGAAAAATAATTTTTTTAAACGTCATTTTTATCTTCATATATTTATTTTAGTCGATAGTGTTTTTTTTTTAAAGATAAAGTATAATTTTAGTTACCCTTTGGAGGTTTTTTTTCATGGAATATACGGAAAATGAAGTTCTGACATACATTGCTGAAAACGATGTAAAATTCATCAAGTTATTTTTTACGGACATTTTTGGAACTATAAAGAGTATTTCCATTCAGCCAAGCGAACTTGAGCGGGCCTTTAAATCTGGAATTTCCTTTGACGCAAGCGCTGTAAAGGGATTTTTAAGCGTAGACAAGAGCGATTTGTATCTTGTGCCGGACGCTTCTACGCTTTCAGTCTTGCCTTGGCGGCCTCAGCACGGAAGGGTCGTTCGTTTTTACTGCAACATAAAATATCCGGACGGAACTCCATTTGAAGGCGACATCCGCACCCTGCTTGAGGAAGTTGTTGAAAAAGCCTCTAAAAAAGGCTACAGCATAAATGTTGGAACAGAATGTGAATTCTATCTTTTTCAGCTGGACGAAAAAGGCAATGTAACAAATATTCCGCACGACAACGCGGGTTACTGCGACCTTGCGCCATTGGATAAAGGCGAAAATATCCGCCGCGACATCTGTCTTACACTTGAGCAGATGGGAATAAAACCGGAAGTAAGCCACCATGAAACAGGTCCCGGCCAGCACGAAGTTGATTTTGTCTACGCGTCGCCGCTAAAAGCCGCCGATAATCTTTCCACATTCAAGACTGTTGTCCGCACGGTAGCCGCAAGAAACGGACTGGACGCAAATTTTGCAGGAAAACCGATTGACGGAAAACCTGGAAACGGACTTCACATAAACATTTCAATTGAAAAGGAACGAAAAAACCTTTTTGCCGATTTTGAGGAAGAAGCCCAGTATTTTATTGCCGGAATCCTTGAACGAATCCGCGAGATAACCGCATTTCTGAATCCGAACGAAAATTCATACAAAAGACTTGGACATTTTGAGGCGCCCCTTTATATTGGCTGGAGCCGCGCAAACAGAAGCCAGCTTATCCGAATTCCAGCAACCTCCGACAAATCCCGCAGCCGAATGGAAATCCGCTCCCCTGACCCAAGCTGCAACCAGTACGCCGCGCTCGCGCTGATTCTTGCGGCCGGTTTTGAAGGAATAGAAAAAAAGGCAAAACTTCCGCCGGAACTGAATATGGATGCCTTCCGCGCCTCTAAAAATGAACTGAAAAACGTTCAGACTTTGCCAAAATCACTTTCAGAAGCAGTACAAATTGCCTGCAGCAGCGAATTTGTAAAAAAGATTCTGCCGCAAGTTACTTTAAACGCATTTGTTGATGCCGAAAAAGAATAATCTTATTGCTGGATGAAACAAAGATAGATGGATTCGGTTTTAATAGTTTCTAATACAAACACGACTCTTGGAATTATCTCTGACCTGCTGAATTCGCAGCCGTTCAGCAGGATTGTTACGGCCCAAAACTGCGCAGAGGCCCGCCGCGACCTGATTTCTGACCAGTTTGACCTGATTATTGTTGACTCCCCTCTTCCGGATGAATTTGGAGATGATTTTTCGTTGTACGCCGCAGAACAGACAGATGCCGGAATTATCCTGATTGTAAGCAATGATAAAGTCTACGACATAAGCCCCGATATAGAGGATGCAGGAGTTTTTGTTCTTCCAAAGCCGGTAAGCCCGGAATTCTTTTATCAGGCTGTAAAACTTTTGATTGCAAGCCGAAAGCGCGTGCAGGTCCTTGAAAACGAGAATGTAAAGCTCCAGAAAAAAATTGACGAAATCCGCCTGATTGACCGTGCGAAGTGCATTTTAATCCAATACCTGCAGATGACCGAACCTCAGGCCCACAAATACATAGAAAAACAAGCCATGAACCTGCGCCAAAGCCGCCTTCAGACCGCCGAGTCGATTCTGAAGACGTATGAGAGGTAAGGAATCTGAATTTTTATTCAGGTTAATTATCATCCTTTATACTGAACAACGCATACAGAGGAATTGATTTTATATCATTTTCAAAACCAAAATTCCTTGCGGACACTTTTATTGAAAAAAACGGTGAATAAAGCTGTATGAACTTTTTAAGACTTTTCGCACGGACATTGTCAGCAGATTTTACTTCCAACGGAATCACACTTTGAACAGAATCTGCCTGAAAAACAAAATCCACCTCGGCGGAATTTCCAGAACTCCAATAGTTAAGTTTTTTTCCGGCGGCATTTAATTCTTGCGCAACATAATTTTCCGCAAGGATTCCATTTGCCTTATCTGAGATATTCAAATTTTGAATCAAAGCACCAGGATTTATGCCCATTTTCATAGAAAGCAAGCCCACATCTGAATAATAAAGTTTAAAATTATCCAATACTTCATAAAGTTTTACAGGATACTTTCCTTCTGTTGCAAGACGACATTTCAAAACAATTCTTGCACTTTCAAGCCATAGCAAGGAAACTTCATAATCTTTTGAACGAGCGCCAACTTTTATAGAAGAATATTGAAATTTTGAATTTTCCTTTGCAAGTTGAGTATAAACACTGTCAAAAATCGCGATGCTCTTTACAGTTTCGGCAGGTGCTGCATATTTTGCCATATCAGAAATATATGCATTTGAAATATTATTCTGTACAGAACGAACAAGGTTCAAATCTCCACTTTCGATAAAAGTTTTTACACTTTCCGGATAACCTCCAACCGCCAAAAATGTTCTATATAATTCCAATGCTTTTTCATGAATAATCTGCTCCATAGGCTCAAATGTCTTTGCGTGCTCAACAATTTCTTCCAGCAAAACATCGTTTTTTGTTGCAGTCAAGAATTCGTCGAAAGTCATTGGAAACATATTCAGCATATCGATCTTTCCAACAGGAAATGAATATTTTCCATGGTTTATAGCTAGCCCCAAAAGGCTTCCTGCAGAAATTATGTGATATTCATTTTCCTGCTCACAAAAATATTTTAACGAAGTCAAAGCTTCTTCACATGCCTGAATTTCATCAAAAAACACAAGAGTCTTTTCTTTTAAAATCGTACAGTTCTTTATAATTTCCAAAGATTTTATGATTCTTTGCGGATTCAAGTCTTTCTGAAAAATTGATTTTAATTCCGCATCAAATTCAAAATTGCAATAAACAACATTTTCGTACTCCTTATTGCCAAATTCCAAAACAGAATAAGTTTTTCCTATCTGTCTTGCCCCGAAAACAACAAGAGGTTTTCTATCTTTTGAATTTTTCCATTGAAGCAGCTGATAAAAATTATTACGTTTCATGCAACAATCTTACACTCTTATCTGCCAAAAATGCAAGTTTTAATACACTTTTTCATAGATAAAAGTGTTGTGCGAATACATATTTTTCAAATTCCCTGATTAATTATCAACATTCCAGTTTACATATATCGAATTACATTTCTGTGACTCAACGTTAACATCAAAAACAATCCGATACACTGCCCATAAA
>CAVGBY010000174.1:0-3643 GCA_963627355.1 uncultured Prevotella sp.
GCCTTTCGACTGACCTTTGCCTGATGTATAAATATTTCCCTAGTTTATAACTACTACCCTTTTTTAGTATATTATAAATACTATTTTTTGTCATTTAAAATATAGTATTTATTTATTTTTTATAAAAAATCTATAATTCTTTGTATTATAAAGAATTAATCCTCATTTCTAGGAACTTTATCAAATCCTACCAAGAAATCTGGATCAGAAATCCTAACAACCTTAACTCCAGTAGACTGATTTCCCTGCTGAGTAATAGTTTCTGCAGTAACCCTTAAAGTTTTTCCCTGACTTGTCATACATACAATTTCATCTTTATCAGAAACCGCAAGAATTCCAACTATTTCTCCACGCTCTTCAGTTTTTCCAAAAATCTTTTGTCCACCAGTACCGCGTCCATGTGGATTAAAGTTTTCAAACTTAACTCGCTTTCCGTAACCTTTTTCTGTAAGCAAAAGAATACTGTCATTCGGTTCAATTTTTATTGCTCCAGAAATTTCATCACCTTCAGAAAGTTTCATTCCCTTTATACCACTGCTGGCTCGCCCCATGCACCGCACATCTTCTTCGCTAAAACGCAAGGCTTTTCCACGGCGGGTTACAAGAAGCACTTCTGATTTTCCGTCTGTTGGAATCGCGCTTATAAGTTTGTCACCATCACGCAATTTAAGACCGATAATTCCTCTTGTCTTTGCATTAGAAAATTCTGAAGTCTGAACCTTTTTTACGATTCCATTTGCAGTTGTCATGAACAGATACTGGTCTTCGCGGAATTCTCTCAAAGTTACGACTGTGGTAATTTCTTCATCTGCGCCAATTGCAATCAAACTTTTTATATTTGTTCCACGCGCATTTTTAGAAGATTCCGGAATCTCGTGAACTTTTATCCAATATGCTTTTCCGATATTTGTAACAAACAAAATATGGTCATGTGTTGAGCCAATAAAAAGCTGATTCACATAATCATCTTCTATAAGAGAAGTGCTGTTGCTTCCAGTTCCTCCCCTACTCTGCTTTTTATATTGAGTTACAGAAACACGTTTCATATAACCAAGTTTAGAAATCATGACAACCATGTCTTCTTCCTTAATCATATCTTCTACGTTAATCTGTTCAACTTCATCGGCAATAATGTCTGTTCGGCGGTCATCACCATATTTTTCTGCAAGTTTATTAACATCTTCTTTTATAAGATTTAAAATCTTTTCATGATGTTCCAGTAAATCCTGCAAGTAATCTATCCAAGCCTGAAGCTCTTTTATTTCTTTCTGCAAATCTTCAATCTGCAGATGAGTAAGTCGCTTAAGCTGCATATCAACAATTGCCTGAGCCTGCTCATCGTCAAAATTGAATCGTTTTTCAAGGGAAAGTTTTGCAATTTCTGTTGTTTCACTTCCACGAATAATTTTTATTACTTCATCAATATTATTGATTGCTGTAATTAATGCTTCCAGAATATGCATTCTGTGTTTTGCAACTTTTAAATCATAAATTGTGCGGCGGGTAATTACCTCATCACGATGAGAAACATAATGGCCAATAAGCTGCTTTAGATTTAGAACTTCCGGCTTTAAATAAACCGCAGGAAGACTTAAATATCCAGGCTCATCATAACGAGGAGGAACTCCCTCTTTTTCTTTAGGAACAAGAGCAAGATTTATTATACCAAAATTCGACTGCAAGTCAGTTTTTGCAAAAAGCTGATTCAAAACAAGTTTTGTAACTGCACCTTTTTTTAGTTCAACAACAAGACGCATTCCTGTTCTGTCAGAAGATTCATCATTTGCATCAACAATTCCGTCAATTACCTTGTTTTCTTTAAGCTCATTTATTTTTTTGATAATCGTTGTTGTATTTACACTGTAAGGAACTTCGGTAAATACAATTTTTTCTCGACCTTTTTTATCTGTTTCGATTGTAAACTTTGAACGAATCGTTACTCTTCCACGGCCAGTCCTATAAGCTTTTTTAATACCATCGCGTCCGTAAATAATTCCGCCTGTTGGAAAATCCGGACCTTTTATGTATTTCATCAGTTCATCAATCGAAATTTCAGGATTGTCGATATATGCACAAATTGCCGCCGCTACTTCACGTAAATTGTGGGTAGGCATATTTGTTGCCATACCAACAGCAATTCCTGTTGAGCCGTTACAAAGCAGGAAAGGAAATGCTCCCGGAAGGACAGCAGGTTCTTTTGTTGTATCGTCAAAGTTTGGAACCATATCAACGGTATTTTTAGAAATGTCCAGAACCATTTCTTCAGTGATTTTAGACATTTTTGCTTCGGTATAACGATATGCTGCCGGAGGATCCCCACCGATTGAACCAAAGTTTCCTTGAGGAATTACAGTTGTATAACGCTGCGCAAAATCTTGTCCAAGGCGAACAAGCGCATCATAAACAGAAGCATCTCCATGCGGATGGTAATGTCCAAGAACTTCACCGACGATTGTGGCACATTTTTTTGTTTTTCCGCCAGAATCAAGATGAAGTGTATCCATCGCATACATAATTCTTCGGTGAACAGGTTTTAAACCGTCCCGAACGTCTGGTAATGCACGCTGTACAATTACCGACATTGAATAATCGATATATGCTTTTTTTACTTCCTCTTCAATTGGAATTTTTATTAAAGTTCCGCCTTCCGCGGTTTTTGTCTGTTCTAACATTTATAATTTCCGTTTACTGGTCATTGAGCTTGTCAAAATGACCTTTTTATTTTTTAAGAAGTGGTTTTAGACAGGCTCAACCACCAAAATATCTTAAATATCCAAATTAGCGTAACTTGAATTTGTTTCTATAAACTGGCGACGAGGTTCTACTTCTTCACCCATACAAACTGTAAAAATTTTGTCAGCAGCTTCTGCATCTGGAATTGTTACAACTCTCATGTGCCTGTGGGCCGGATCCATAGTTGTTTCCCAAAGCTGATTTCCGTCCATTTCACCAAGACCTTTATAACGCTGAACATCTGCTTTGCTGCGGTTTTCACCAAGTTCCATAAGAGCATTATCTCTTTCCTGCTCTGAATAGCAGTAAACCGGCTCTTTTTTTCCAAGTTGAACTTTAAAAAGCGGTGGCATTGCAAGATATACATATCCGTTTTCAATAAGCTGCGGCATATATCTAAAGAAGAACGTTAAAAGCAAAGTTCTGATATGAGAACCGTCAACATCGGCATCTGCCATAATTATAATTTTATGGTAGCGAAGTTTTTCTATATTAAATTCTTTTCCAAAACCTGTTCCAAGAGTATTGATTACAGGTTCCAGTTTTTCATTGTTCATAACTTTATCTACAGCTACTTTTTCTACGTTCAACATTTTTCCCCAGAGAGGCAAAATTGCCTGAGTTTCCGGGTTACGTCCTTTTTTTGCAGAACCGCCGGCAGAATCACCTTCGACAATGTAAACTTCACAAATTTCAGGATTATCTTTTATTGAACAGTCTGAAAGTTTTTCAGGCTTCTTAAAACCGCTCAAACCAGATTTTTTACGGCTTGCGTCCTTTGCTTTTCTGGCTGCAATTCTTGCAGTTGCTTCTCCAACAGCTTTTTCAAGAACTTTTTCTATAACGTGCGGATTCTGTTCAAAGAAAATTGTAAGTTTTTCTTTTACAAGAGAATCAACTATTCCTCTAA
>CAVGBY010000175.1:0-3546 GCA_963627355.1 uncultured Prevotella sp.
GCCATTTTCTTTACTGCAATGTCTACTGAATATTTTTTCGCCTCTTCAATGTTCCGTCCGCCCATTTCCTCGCGTAATGAAGGATTTTTATATAGAAGAATAATCGAGTCTGTCATTTTCTTTTCGGACTTCGGACTGAAAACAAAGCCTGTTTCCTTGTCTTTTATAAGCGAACGGTGTCCGCGGTTGTCACTCGCAACAACAGGCAATCCGCACGCCATCGCTTCAATTATGTTCACAGGAAGACCTTCACGCAGACTTGCGGAAAACGCCACATCGCTCATCATCGTGAACTTTTCTACATCTCGCCTGTAGCCTAAGAATTCCACGAAGTTCTCAAGATTTTCTTTATTAACAAAATCCCGCACAATCGGAAGTGTTTCTTTTCCAATCAGGAGAATTTTCAGATTAGGAATGATTTTTACAAGCTCGGGAACGGACTTCACAAGCACAATCTGGTTCTTGTTCTTGTTGAGTTCCGCAACAACCGTGATGATAAAATCCTTTTCTGAATATCCAAGTTCCGCCCTCAGCTCATTTTTTTCTTCCAAAGTGCAAGGGTGAAATCTTGAAAGGTTCACGCCAACGCCGTCAATCTTGAAAATCTCAGAATGATTTTTTTGCCCGCTCATAGTCTTCCTCGTTTATTGTTACAATCACATCCGTGCAGTGCGAAAGCCATTTTTCCATCGGATAATACAAAAGCCAGTTCAAAATCGGCGCACCCCTGTAAAAATGAAATCCGTGCGCAGTGTAGATAACCTTGATTTTGTGTTCTTTCCAGAGCTTTTTAGCCGCAAGCCGCCCGATAACTCCGCCCATAGGCGTATGGCAATGCAGAATGTTGTAATGATTTTCCGAAAGAATCTTTTTAAGCTGTCTGTATGCCTTGAAATTCTTAAAAGAAAAAGGAGAACGTGCGATACTTATCGTGTACTGGTTGTCGCAGTCCTTAACCTCCTCCTCGCCTGCCGAAGCATAGTCAACCTGCCACCCCTGCTCCCTGAACCAGTGCATATAAGGAAGATTGAACTTCGAGAAATTGGCGGTGTTTGAAAGAAAGAGGACTCTCTTTGTATTTTCACCCATTTTATTTTCTCCTGAAGATTTTTCGGATTTTTATGAAAACTGAAATTCTATCAAAACAGAAAGTTGACAATTTAAAGATCGTTTTCCAAGAATTTCAACAGAGTTTCTGCTGATAATTTCCAAGAAAAGAGAGTTTCATTCTTTTTCTCTGCGGATTTTCCCATTTCAAGAATTTTCTGTGGTTCTTCATACATTTTAAGAATAGAATCAGCAAGAACATTTTTGTCATTTGGCTGAATAATAATTCCTGTATCTTCAAAAACCTGTTCCGGCAGTCCGCCTACATTTGTAACAATGACAGGCTTTGAAAACGAGTACGCAAGCATTACAACACCGGACTGAGAAGCTTCGATATAAGGAACCACAACAAAATCAATATCCTCAAAATATCTGTAAATCTCTTCGTTCGGAATATATTTATTTACAATATTACAGGATTTTCCAAGCCGATTTATTTTTTCATTATCAGAATCTGAAATTTTTCCTTTTCCAACAATGTTCAGCACAATATCCGGAGCTTTTTCCTTTACTATGGTCATCGCATCAAGGAGAACAGAAATTCCTTTGTACTCATGGATTCTTCCGAAAAAAAGAATTCTTTTTGTTATTGAATTTTTATTGTCGAAATTTGAAGACCTGTAATAATCATAATTTCCGTGTCTTATCCAGCAAATCTGTTTTTTATTAAAACCATATTTTTCAGAAATCAATGGAATAAATCTTTCAGAAAGAGTAACAATCTTATGCGAGCGTCTTATGATATAATCGTTGAATCCGTCAATTAAAGAATTCTTTTCGCCCAAATGCATGGAAACATCATGGATTGTTGTTACAATTTTTGTTTTTTTGTTTACAAAAGGCAAAATCATTCTTGCCCAAATGGAAATCATCGGAATGTAAATCCAGTCAGGAGAAAAGGAATTTATTCTTTTTCCAAGCCTCATAAATTTGAGGATATTCAGACTTTTTAGAACAAACTCCTTTCCATTCTTATATGTCGGCGTAAAAATCAAGTTAAAATTTTCTTGGCGCTTTAAATTCTCAAAGTAATTTTTGTTTTCAATCAAAGATGAAAGAATAAGCTGGATTTCTGCTTTTTGCTCCAAAAGATGCCGAACCATCTCATAAGTGTAAACACAACCGCCTCCTGATTTTCCTAAATATAAAACTGTAATTTTCATTTGCCAATTTCCTCATCTATTTTTCAAATATATCTTTGACTTGTACGAAGCGATTTTTCACATCAGATTCTGATTCAGGTCTTCAAAAAAGTACCATCTGAAAGGCACGTATTCATTGCTGTGGTTTGCAGTTACAGAAACTATCAAATACATAAAGAAATACGCATAAAAAGGAAGCATAAAAAGAATTCTGTAGTTGATATTAAAACGTTTGTTGCAGTCAGGAATCAGGAGACAATAATAAATCAAGAAATATTGTGCCAGCCGTCCGCCTGTGTGTCCGCCCAAAATAAACGGAAGAATCACGCCCGCAGCGCAGATGTTAATAAGTCCGAAAGAATTTTTTCTGTGGAATATAAACACATATAAAAACAGCAACAAGTAGACAAGCCTCTGAAGACTTCCGCTGGAGTCCTTTATGCCGCCCTTTTCAAGATACATAAGAAAAATCGGAAGAATGCTTCCAAGAATTTTTGGAAGAACGACTTTCATTCCGACATATATCCCAACAACAGCAAGCATTGTTGTCATAGGCTTTGCATAATACAAAGGATAAAAAAGTAAAGCTATTGCAGCTGATTTATGGAAGAGAATTGCCACAAGGCAAATCAGAAAGTATTTGAATAATTTTCTCTGCTCAATATATGTAAAGCCGTAAAAAACAAAGGAAACTGCCACAGCCTGTCTTATCGTGCTTAAATCCGTAAGATAAAACAGACAAACATAAATCATAAGAGATTCAAATTTTGAGACGCTGTACCTATTTATCAGTATTCCGATATTTGCGTAAGTTATAACCGCATAAACGGAAAACATTATAAGTGGCTGGTTGAAATATCCTGCGCACCCAATTATAAGTTTATCCAACGGCTCAAGTCGGCTTATATTCAGCGGATTAAAAGTAGGATAGACATAGCTTAAATAACTTGACCAGTCATAGCCTATATTGAACCGAAATGCCGTTACAAAGATTATAAATAGCACGGAAATTTTATATCCGATTTGTTTAGGAATAAAATAATGCCCATGAATAATATTGTAGCGTCCACAGAGAAGAATAATAAAAAAGAGGAAAAAGAAATAGAACTGCATTATTTATGTAAAATATTTTCTTGATATTCTAATGTTGAATACTTATGGATTCCTAACAAAAATTCTTCAAAAAGATTTATTCCTAGAATAGAAAAAACAAATTTAAAAAATAAAAATATTATTTTTTCCTTTTTTGAAAAATTATTCAAATTCCGAGTATTCGATGCATGAAATACTTTTTTTG
>CAVGBY010000176.1:0-1532 GCA_963627355.1 uncultured Prevotella sp.
AGCGTATGTTCTTATGGGAAGATTTATTCAAAGAAACGTTGAACTTGCTGATTGGAATAATCGACTAAGCGAAAAGAAACAAATAGCCGCTTTTAATAAAGCTTTAGATTTGTACAAAAAAGCCGCCGCTCAAAATTACGCAATCGGGTATTATTGGGTTTATCAAATTCATTATTACAAAGAATATTGCGGATGGAAAACTGATGGAACAAAAGAACTTGCTTTGGCGGCAAAAAACGGCTGTCCGAATGCTCAATTCTGTTATGCCAGAAAATTTTTGGAATCTGACAATGTTGAAGAAGGTTCTTATTGGATGAAAAAAGCCGCAAGCCAGCCTAAAAGAAAGTGGGAAAAATGCGAAAGCAATCCACCTTTTTATGACGATGTGAAAAAATGGGTAAAAAACAACAAAGATATTATCCAAATTAGAAAGTTGGCCCTGGAAGGTGATGCGGACGCAATGTATAAATATGCGCGATATATTGAGTATGGCTCTTTTGTGAATGACAGTTTAAAACTTGCGCACGAATGGAATACAAAAGCCGCAAAAAAAGGCTCTGTTCCTGCAATGTGTGACGAGGCAAGTTTTATTGTTCACGGCTGGGTCAGTGGAAGTTTGGAAGAGGCGGTTGAATATTATAAAAAAGCGATTGCCGGCGGAAGCAAGCTTGCACACTGGGGGCTTGGCGAATGTTATCTTTATGGCTGGGGAACGGAAAAAGACTACGAAAAAGCAAAATATCATCTGAAAAAAGCCGCCAGATACGGATATAGATTTTGCGCAAAACAGTTAAAGGGCGTTACACCGGAAAATATCGGAAAAATTGACGGCGAAAAAGTTCTGGAAGGTCACAGGGATTTTTACAATTAGAATTTACGGAGAAAATCAATGGAATACAACAAAACAACAAAAAATATCAGCAGACTTAACGCGAAAGTTTATGAATTAATGTTTCTTCTTTACGACCAGATGGCAGAAATCAAAGAGCAGCTGGATTTGCTGATAAAAAATGGAAAAACTTACTACAAAGGCTATAAAATAACTGGTTACATTGTATTTGCGGTAGACGAAGAAGACAAAAATCCGGAGGTAAAAGATTATTTTGAGGCTGAATCAGAATGGAGGCTTGTATTTAAGTACGGAAAAAAAATACCTGGCAAACTAAAGGCACTTGATTTGTGGAAAAACTACAGCAAGGATGAACTTTCTATTCCGATGGACTACATTTGCCGCGTAACTTACGGTTTTCTTCATCCCAAAAAGGAACAAAGTGAAAAACCTTATTGGCCGGACTACAAAATTCCGTATGAAATTTTTAAAAATGCAAGACCGGAAGATTTTTATCACACTATAAGAATCACGATTGGAAAATTCAACTTGCGCAGAAATTTTTCAGAAAAAGACCGAAAAGATTTTAGGATGAATGAAGAATATCTTGAAAAACTCGAAAAACATTCGGAAAGGCAAAATTTCTTGTGGTTTGAAAAGCGAAAACTCCTGAAACTTGCAAAGAAAATGCTTGAATACGAAC
>CAVGBY010000176.1:1542-3139 GCA_963627355.1 uncultured Prevotella sp.
GCATTAATGCGACCTCAAAAAAAATGCGCAAAGATTTTGAACAGCTTGTAAAAAATGGACATTCAATTTTCGACAAAAGCGAAATAGAAAAAACGCTCGACTACAATTTTCATCATCCGTTTGGAATTGTTACAAAAGAAGATTCTCTGCTTGCTTACACTTTCCACAATATGATGAGGATTAATGGACTTTCTGCCGACAACGAGGAAAATTACTCAAAAGATAGCGACGTTCCGCAATGGGCAGATCCGCCGTTTTTCCAGAAGGAACCGTTCAACAAAATTCACTTGTGTTTTTCAATGCACGGACTTTACACGCACTGCGATTTGACAAGAAAAGAAGTCCTTAAAATGCGCTTTAGAAATTTCAGTCCGTATTTTGAAGTAGACATAGAAACAAATCCGGGAGAGGAAAATTAAAGTTTTATTTGATTTTTATTGGGGTAGGAGTAAGAGTATAGCCAATAGAATGCAGAATGTTCCAAACTGTTGAAAAAGTAGGATTGCCGTTGGGCGATAAGGCCTTATATAATCCTTCTCTCGTTATGCCTGCTTCTTTTGCAGTTTTTGTCATTCCTCTTGCTCTTGCCACATCACTTATTGCCTTGAGTAACTCTTCTTGAGTTCCATCTTTTGCGACAAGTTCAAGATAGCCTTTTCTAAGTTCTTCATTGTCTAGATATTCTGCAACATCAAATTTTGTAGTTTCCAACATATTAAATCTCCTCATCCATTTTGAGAATTCTTTTGTCTGCCTTACTTCATAATTCATAAAAATATTGTGAAACTATAATTCACAGTTAAGCAAGGATTAATTTTTTAGTCTTTTATTAGGCAATATTGTATAAGAATTCAACGTTCCAATTATTTTATTTCCGCAAAATCCATCATTCCCTTGATATGTGATTTCCATTCGTCTACAAGCCATTCTGGTTCAAGCGGTTTTGCGTAGCGGCCTTGCGACAAGACCCATTCTTCAATTTTAAGGTATTGCGTTGAAGAAAATTCGATTGTTGTGCAGTTTCTTGTTTCGTCATCGTGGAGTTTCTGGTCTTCTGCCCAGACAAAATCTTTTAGCATCTGGCGGGCATTCTCGTAGAATTCAATTTTGTAATGCTCGCTTTCATCGTAAGAAAAAGAGCCGAATTTTCCGCCGCCGCAATGTTTTTCAAACTCAAAATTTTCTGGAAGTAAAAAATTTTCTTCCGTTGCCTTTGGATTTTTTATCCTTGAAAGCGAAAAAAGCCGCGTTTCGTTCCGCTCTTCTGAAAAACCGTACAAAAAATAGGCACCATTATCCATCACAAGCTGATACGGATGAACTTTTCTGTGCGTGTTTTCTGGATTCCAGCGGCCGTTGTAGTCGAATTCGATTTTTGTGTTGTTCCGCAGAGCCTGTAAAATCGTTTTCCACACATTTTCTTCTATTATATTGATTGGCATTGGACTTGGCGAAAGCTCGATTCTTTTTAAGATTTCATCATTTCCGTCAAAATTGGAGTTTGCTAGTAAGTTTATCGCACTGCAGATGTCGTTATACAAAGGTGAATCTTTAAAACGGGAAAGCATAATTTTTGCCGCAAACAACGAAATCATTG
>CAVGBY010000176.1:3149-3535 GCA_963627355.1 uncultured Prevotella sp.
TTCTGAGGTATAAAAATACCCGCGATGCTCGTAGTCGTATTCAATCGGAGTGCCAAAACGGTCGCGCAGAAATTCAATATCGCGGCTGATTGTTGCAATTCCTTTTCCGCTGTTAAATTCTTCTGCCAGCTGCCTTGTGTTCGGAAAAGTTCCAGATTTTATCTTTTTATGGATTCCCACCAGACGCTCAAGCATCAAATGCGAAACAATATGTCTTTTTTCCTGTGCCATAAGATTATTTTAACACAAAAAACGGATAAGTCTATCGTTGGGGAGGTTATTCGAATCTACAGCAAGAATGCCATATAGTATGGAAGAGAAAGTTTTTCGCCTTTTAAACCTACATTGCAATCACCAAATTTTATACAAAGATTTACGCCATACAG
>CAVGBY010000177.1:0-3488 GCA_963627355.1 uncultured Prevotella sp.
GACCGCTACAACTCCAGTAAAAACAAGGAGTCCGATAATAATAGGAAACATACAATCCCCCTAAATGATTTTTTTGTGAGAAAATAAAAATGTAAAATGATAAAAAATCGGGGAAAAATCTACAAAAGTGTCTGCAGGTAAATTACTGACTTGAGGTATTTATTTTTTGAGAGAATTAGTTTCTTTTGGACAAATTTAAAGACAGAGAACGAAAAGACGATTTCCGCGGAAACAGCAGAAGCCAGACACAAAAACAGCATTAAAATCCGTTTTTCTGAATGGACAATCGCTTTTACAGGATGGATTTCCAGCGCGGCAAAAATATCTTCAGTATGAACAGAACTGTTTGCCAGCGTGTGGACATTTTCGGCACGCTGAACCGAATCTGCTTCCGAAAAAGCATTGAACATAGGAACGGCAATACTGCAAAAAACACAACAGAGAATTATTGGAATGCAGAAAAAACCGTTCCTTGATTTCATTAAAAATCAGCCCTCGTATAGAAGAATGTAGAAACAAACGCCGTTGTCAAGCCAATAAAGATTGCAAGTCCAATCATGTGAACCGGAACAAATTTGCTAAGTGCCAAAGCACCAAAACTTACTGCGCTTGTAACAAAAGACAGAAGAATCGCAAATGGCTCAAGTTTCGCATCTTGAACATCGTCTATGCGCTTTTCATTTTCAATCATATAAATTACATAGTCAAGTCCAAGACCAAACACAAGAATCAGACCAGTAATAGAAAAGAATTCAAAATGAATACCGCAAAGCGCAAAAATCGCCGCCGTCATAAGAACAATAAGAAGCGGAACAGAAACAATTTTTGCCGTCTGCTTTAATGAATAAAAGAATTTCAAGATAATGAACAGAACAATGTAGACTACAACAAAAAGATGCAAAATCATCGAAGAAAGCCTGTCCAGATCCGCATTCATCGAACGGACTTTGCTTACAAAGAAAACATTTTCTCCATCCGCAATCGATTTGTACGCATCGTAGTCAAGAACGCTAACCGGAAGCACAACCGAATAATATTTTCCGTCAATTTCGCCAAGCCAGGCTGTAGAAATTGCGCTGGAAAGATATTCAGGCACATTTTTTCCGATTTCAATAAAGTCATCTTCGCCCGCATTAAAATCAGCAACCAGTTTTTTTGCATAAGACGGATCGTAGCCAAGATATTCATATTGCTGCTCGGCAAACGGCATAAGTTTTGCGGCCGCCGCTCGGGATTTTTTCTGCATTGCAATAGAAGGAATGTACGAAGTTGTGCAGATAAATCCGCCTTTTTCTTTTCCTTCATTCATCTTTTTAAGCTCGGCAGTGATTTTTTCTTCGTTCCGCAAAGTTTCTTCAACCGTTGAACCGCTTACAATATACCATCCGCTCGGACTATACTGAAGAACCTGCGCCGCCTCTTTTTCATTCAGCATTTCACGGCCTTCCATTTTATAAAGCCTAGAAAGATTATTTTCAACCTTTACATTCTTGTGGCAAATAATCAGAACCGAAATTGAAAAAACAAACATCACTGTAATTGCAATTCTTCCCACAAATTTCTTGTTGTACCAGCTTGGCATTGTATAATATTTTAAAAGTCTGATTTCACGTTTTGTTTCCGGAACTTTTAGAAACGGATAAATACAAATTACAGTCAAGAATGAAGAAATAATTCCGCTCATGCTAAAAACCGCCATCTGCCTAAGCAAATTGAACGGAGCAAAAACAAGAATAAAATAACAGATAACCGTAGAAACAAGCGAAAGCGAAAGCCCCTTTATCAAATGGTTACGGACCTGGTAGCCCTTGTGGCACGAAAGATTCCCTTTCCAGTTGATAAAATAATGCAGACTGTAGTCAATGCACGAACCAATCAGCGAAGTTCCAAAAACCAGCGTTAGAACATGCATTTTTCCAAAAATCGCAAGCGTCGCAAAAATCGCCATAAGGCTTGACCACAAAATTGAACCAATGCTGAACAGAATCGGCGAAGGTCTCTGGAAAACCAAAAGCAGAATCACCAGAACTGCGGCCATTGAGATTGTAGAGATTGTGGAGATTTCGTTTGTTGCGTTGGTGGAACTTTTATAACTATGAAAAGGCGTTCCCGAATAAATAAAACGAGTTTCTCCGTCTTCCAGCGGATCACAGACCTGATGAATCTGCACAACCGCATTTTCCTTGCTGGCAAGAGCCGCGCCTTCCTTGCTAAGGATTCCACGAATCATAATATACCAGCGGCCGTTTGCTTCGCTCGCAAGAACCTCATCCTTTAAGGACATTTTTGTTCCGCTGTCCTGAAGCTGCTTTAAAAAATGCAAAAGGTCGTGCTCGCCAAGCATAAACGGATCAGACTCAAGATTTTCCAGCGAAGTCATTGTGAACGCGCCGTAAGCCTTTGACAAGGAATCCTGTGCAAAAGCCTCCGCTCCACCTTCAGAATTAAGCTCCTCAATCGTTTCCGGGTCAATCAGGTTGTATTTATATTTATTTATGTATTCAATGATTTTGCCAAACGAATCTGTATTCTGATAAAGCGAAATCGACTTGAACCGGGAACTTCCCTCCAACTGACCATAAACGGTTTCCGCAACCTGCTTAGCCTTGTTAAAATCCGGGTTTGAAACAAGAATAAAGACGTTCTGCCCCGTAACTTCTGTAAGCTTTGCGTCCGCGGCATTTAACGCTTTTCCCATTTCCGGTTTTGGAAGCATATTAAAAAGATCAGCATCGATGATTATTCCTTTTTTTACAGAAACCATCGCACAGAATCCAATAATTATCAGCGCATGAAAAAAAATCCAGAATTTAAAAAAAGTTTTATTTTGAAGAGAAGTAAGATTTTTCATCAGTAGTAAGTTCCTTTGGATATTTTTGGTTGGTAAAGCTATAAGTGATTGTGTCGCCAGTAGCCTCTGCCATCACAATTGAATTTAAATCAGAAGAATTTTCTGTTGCTGTTCCGCCTATTGTAAGTGAAGTTAATATTTTTTTCACCATACTATCTTTTGGCGAAAGAACCGCTTTCCAGTCCGAGCCAGAAGAACTAAAGTCAACATCAAAATTATTCTGCAAAACCTCTGCATTTCCGCTGAACATTGCGCTTAAAGTTGTTGAAATACTTGTGAAAATCTGGTTGGATGACGCATCAATCACAGTTTCCTTTCCATTTGCAAGAGTCTGTTTTACACTTGTCATTCCTACAACCATTGTAGACGGAAAAGGTTTTTCTGTTTTCCACATAATTCCATCAAGGCTAAAAATAAATGTTCCGCTGGATTTCATAGAACGATTAACCGCAGAAATTGTTTTTACCTGCGAAAAATTTCCTGTCATGATCGGGTGTTTTGCAAGATTTTTGCATACAGAATCAAATGTTTCAGCATTTACCGATGCAATCAAAAAAAAGGCTGAAATTACAGCTAGAATGATTTTCTTCATTTCTATCTTCCTTCTTCTTTTAATATTTTTTCAACTCTCTGGATA
>CAVGBY010000178.1:0-3456 GCA_963627355.1 uncultured Prevotella sp.
CTCCGCGCCGGACGGATTCACGCAGAAAAAAATAAACGAAATGCACGATTTTCTCACAGGCGAAGCTGGCGGCTTTTGGGCGGAAAAAGAAATAACGATTTTTCCGAATGGCGTGAGCGAGGCGATGCTTTCTTTTGTGCTTGAGCGGCTAAAAGCGGATAAAACTGAACGAATTCTTCTATACATATGCGCTTTGTCTCCGGTTGCGGATGAGGATGAGGCTGTGTGGCTAGGCGGAGAGGAAGTGCGGAAGAGTGTGATTGAATCTGTGGCTTCGAAAGGCTCGGTCACCGCAACATCTATTTCGAAAAAAACATCGCGTTCCGTGGAGGTTGAGCCTGCCGAAACCGAAACTGGCTGTTGTAACGGTGTTCAGGTGATTTATGACTGTGGCGGGGAATTGGTGAGTGAGGAAGAGATGGAAACTTCTGCTGGTTCAGACTCGATTCTTCAGTTTTTTAGGGGTGTTCTGTAAGAATGTCAAACACATCCCGCATAGCAAAAAACACTCTCGCTCTCTATTTTCGCCAGATTCTCATAATGCTCGTGTCGCTGTACACGGTGCGTGTTGTTTTAAATACGCTCGGTGCGCAGGATTATGGAATATATAACGTTGTTGCCGGCGTGGTTGTTTTGTTCAGTTTTTTGGGCGGTGCAATGGCTACGGCAAGCCAGCGTTTTTTTTCTTTTGAAATGGGAAAAAACGAATCAGGAACGAGAGGGCATTCCCAACTTGCTTCGGAATCTGCTGATAAAGAGATGCTGAGTCAGGTTCAGCATGACGGTAACTTGGTGGTTGAGAGTGTTGAAAGTTCCGGGAATACAGGTCTTTTCCATATATTTTGCGTAACGCTGACAATCTATGCTTTTCTTTCTATTATAATCTTCATTCTGGCGGAAACTTTGGGCTTGTGGTTTGTAGGTGCAAAACTTGTTATTCCGCCGGGACGCATGGTTGCCGCAAAATGGATTTATCAGTGTGCTGTAATCTCGTTTTTGTTCACTCTTATGACAACTCCGTACATGAGCGCAATAATAGCCCACGAGAACATGAATGTTTATGCGTATGTTGGAATTGTAGAAGTAATCTTAAAACTTTTAGTCGTGTTTGTGCTGCAGTTCCTTGATAAGATTTCAGCTCGTTATTCCGAGCCGACGTTTTTTTGGTCAGACAAACTGATTTTATATGGAATTCTTCTTTTGTGCGTTGCTGTCATAAACACCGGACTTTACCGTTTTTACTGTAAAAAGCATTACAAAGAATGCAGATTTAAGCTTTTGTGGGATAAAGAAAAGTTTTTAGAGATGTTCAGTTATGTCGGCTGGAATCTTTTTGGAAGTGCGGTCGGAGTGTTTAAAAATCAGCTTGTAAACATTCTTTTAAACCAGTTTTTTGGTGCGGTGGTGAATGCCGCCAGAGCTATAGCCCAGCAGGTTAGCGCGGCGGTTACAAGTTTCAGCCAGAATTTTTCAACTGCAATCCGTCCGCAGATTATAAAGACTTATGCGGCGGAACAGAAAGAGGAATGTCTTTCCCTCACTTTCCGTGGCTGCAGGATGACATTCTTTTTGATGTACATTTTTACGTTTCCTCTTGTCCTTGAAATGCCTTTTGTCTTAAATGTCTGGTTAAAAAATCCGCCGGAAAACGCAGTGATTTTTGCAAGTCTTGTTTTAATTGACGCATTGATTGATTCTGTCAGTTATCCGATTATGACGCTTGCCCAGGCGACCGGAAAAATCAAGCTGTACCAGAGCGTTGTAGGTGGGCTTCTGCTGCTGAATTTCCCTGTAAGTTATGTGCTCTTAAAGTGCGGGCTTCCTGCTTATAGCGTGCTTGTGGCTGGAATCTGCATTACTTTTATTGCCTTTGTTGTGCGGCTTTTTATTGTAAAACTTTTGACAAGTTTTTCTCTCCGCCGTTTTTTTATAAATGTCTGCCTGCCGATTATTCTGGTCGCTCTGCTTTCTGCGGTTGTTCCTGTTTTTGCACGTTTTTTTATTAAAGGCGAAGTTTTAAATTTTATTTGCACAGTTTTTTTGTCTGTCAGTTTTACTGCTGTATCTGTCTTTTTTGTTGGAATGAGCAAAAAAGAACGGGCTTCTGTTATGAATATGGTAAAAAGGAGAGTTTTTCATGCCTGATCTTGATTTTCTAAAATGCTCCGGCTGTGGCGCGTGTACCCAGATTTGTCCAAAGTCCGCAGTTTCTATGCAGCCTAACAATGAAGGCTTTTTATATCCTTTCGTTGATTCAAAATTATGTGGTGAATGTAAACTTTGTGAAAAGACCTGCCCGGTTTTAAATGCAAAAAGTTCAAACTGTGTTTCAGAAAGAAAATCGTATGCGGCAATATGCAAGGATGAAAAACTTCGCATGGAAAGTTCTTCAGGCGGAATGTTCACACTTCTTGCAGAAAAAATAATTAATGACGGCGGTGTTGTGTTCGGCGCTGAATTTGACAGCGATTTTTCCGTAAAACACGGATGGACAGATTCTGTCAAAGGCTTAGAAAGATTCCGCGGGTCAAAATATTTACAGAGCCGTACGGAAAATACTTTTTTTGAATGTAAAAAATTCCTTGAAGACGGAAGAAAGGTTTTATACACAGGAACTCCCTGCCAGATTGCAGGTTTAAAGTCCTTTTTAAAAAAGGAATACGAAAATCTTTTTACTGTTGAACTTATCTGCCACGGTGTTCCAAGCCCGGCGTTATGGCAGAAATACATAAAATTCCGCGAAAAAAAATCCGCTTCGCGGATCGTGAAAACAGCTTTCAGGCGGAAGAATGACGGCTGGAAGCTGAATTCACTATCATTCACTTTCGCGAATGATAGTGAATTCAGCCAGCCTATGTCAAAAGACGAATATCTGCGCCTTTTTCTAAAAGATAATGCCCTCCGCGAAAGTTGCTACCACTGCCAGTTCCGTAAAGACGGTCACAAGGCGGATATAACAATTGCTGACTTCTGGGGGATTGAAAATGTACTGCCGGAATTTTTTGATGACAAGGGAACAAGCCTTGTAATAATTCAGACTGAAAAAGGAAATGATTTTTTTGCAGGTGTAAAGGATTTGTGCCGCTATAAAGAGGTTGACTTTTACGAAGGCATAAAATCCAATCCGCCATATTTAAAAAGTTCAGTTCGTTCCAAAAAAAGAGACAGTTTTTACAAAAACTTTGAAAACTCTTCGATAGACACTTTGTTCAAAAAATACGGGCGGGATTCTTTTTCTGTAAGAACAAAGAATTTTGTAAAAAGATGCATAAAGTTCTGCCTTGTAAAAACAATAGGCGAGGAGAATTTTACAAAATTGAAGAAATGGAGGACACGCTGAAAAGATAAATTGATTTTAGAGTAAAAATGTGCTAATTTTATTTGCAGGAGGATTCTTATGGTTGTGAACATGACAATTCAAAATGCAGACAATGCTCTTGTGCAGGCGTTAAAAAG
>CAVGBY010000179.1:0-3419 GCA_963627355.1 uncultured Prevotella sp.
TGCGTAAACTACCGACTTTGCAAAGCAAACTCGCGGGGTGTCCCCGCACGGTGGGTAGGCGAAAACCGCAGGTTTGAGCCGTAGGGCGGTTGCCCGCCCTTTAAAATAATAATCACCATATCTCTGCAAGTCTGCGGGTTCTGGGGAAATTTATTCCATTTCCTGATTAAATAACCGTTCCGTCTGGAATTACAGCGCCTTTTCTGATGACTATGATTCCGTCCGCTGAATAAAAGTTTCCGTGGTCGCCGTTTTCGTAGGTTCTTCCGTCAACATTTATTCTTACGTTGTTTCCGATTCTTGCGTTCTTGTCGATTATTGTGCGTGCGATAAAGCAGTTTTTTCCTATTCCGATTATCGGTACGCCTTTTTTTTCATCCTCTTTTTTTTCTTCTGGATTCTGGTAGAAATCCGCGCCCATCATTATCACTCCGCTTAACTCCGAGCCGTTTTCTATGATTGAGCGGACACCGATGATAGAGCGGCTTAATTTGCAGTTTGTGATAACGCAACCTTCTGATGTCAATGTGCAGAAAATCTGCGCGCCGTTAATTTTTGAAGGCGGAAGATTTCTCATGTGCGTGTAAATCGGTTCGTCTTCGTTGTAAAAATTGAATTCCGGGTCGATGTCGGTAAGCTTTATATTTGCGTCGTAAAAACTTTTTATTGTACCAATGTCTTCCCAGTAGCCGTTAAAGACATAGGCGTTCACGATGTAGTTTCCGATTGAATTTGGAATAACTTCTTTTCCGAAATCCTTTGACTCGCTTTCGTTTAGCACGGATTCCAGAGCGGATGCGTTAAAGATATAAATTCCCATTGAGGCAAGATATTCTTTGCCGGGGTCGGGGTTGTTTGCCATAAGTTCAGGGGAGATTTTCCAGGCTGAAATATCAATGTCCGGCGCAGGTTTTTCCCTGAATTCTATGATTCTGTTTGTGTCGTCTGTTTTTACAATTCCAAATCGGCTTGCGTCTGCTCGGCTTACGGCAGTTGTCGCGACAGAAATGCTCGCTCCGGAATGGATGTGGGAGTCAAAAAAGTCCCGCAAATCCATACGGTAAAGCTGGTCGCCGGAAAGAATTATGTAATGCGTAGGTTTCTGCGACTTAAAATGCGACATACTTTTTCTTACGGAATCGGCGGTTCCCTCGTAGAATTTGTCATTTTCAAGTGTCTGCTCTGCCGCAAGAATCTCTACAAAACCTGATGAAAAACGGTCAAAATTATAGGAATTTGTAATGTGCAGATGCAGCGATGTTGAGTTAAACTGCGTCAGAAGATAGATTTTTTTGTACCCGGAATTAATGCAGTTTGAAAGAGGAATGTCCACAAGCCTGTACTTTCCGCCGAACGATACAGCCGGTTTTGACCTTTCTTTTGTAAGAGGATATAATCTTGTTCCTTTTCCGCCGCCCAGAATAAGGGCCACAACGCGCGGTTTATTTTTTTCTTCCTGCATCGCTTCCATTATAAGACAGAATTTTCTAAACCGCAATTTCTATATACCGATAATAAAACAAATGGCTTGAATTTTTTCTTGATTTTAAGGTTCTTGCTGTTTGGAGGTAAAATATGATACGCGGATGGTACACAGGAGCAAGCGGAATGAACGCCCAGCAGAACCGGCTGGATGCGATTTCTAACAATCTTGCGAATGTAGACACGGCAGGATACAAAAGGGATATAACAGTAAGCAAATCTTTTCCGGAACTGCTTTTAAGGCGCACGAATCTTGATGGCGTTTATGAAACACCTTTTGGTTCGGCGGAGGCGGCTCCTGTAATCGGAAAATTGGGGCTTGGAATAGAAACAAATGAAAACTACACGGATTTTGCTCAAGGCTCGTTCCGTCAGACAGACCAGAATACTGATGTGGCTTTTGGCGGCAAAGGATTTTTTTCAGTCCAGACACCGCTTGGCGAGCGCTACACCCGCGATGGAAATTTTATCATCGGAAAAGAAGGCATTCTTGAGACAAAAGACGGCTATCCGGTTCTTGGTGAAAAGGGTTTTATCCGTGTTGAAAATGATAAATTCACAGTAAATGAAGATGGAGTTATCTCTTCGCAGGAAGATTCCGAGATAATAGACCGGTTTAAGGTTGTCCGCTTTGATAACGAGCGTTACCTAAAAAAAATGGGAAACAATCTTTATTCGGCAAACGATATTTCGGGTTCTGCGCACATTGCGGAAGGTGCTGAACGTCCAAAGTTTCTTCAGGGCTACATGGAAACTTCAAATGTTAATGTTGTAAACGAGATGGTTCAGATGATAGAAGTGAACCGTGCTTACGAGGCGAACCAGAAGACAATTACTAGCGAGGACAGCATGATGGGAACTTTGTGGTCAAAAACAGCTGTTTATAACAGATAGGCGTGGAGGAACTGAAAAATGGTAAGAAGTTTGTGGACTGCGGCAACCGGCATGAACGGTCAGCAGGCGAATATGGATGTGATTTCAAATAATCTTTCAAACGTCAATACAACAGGATATAAACAGCAGCGTGTTGAATTTGAAGATTTAATCTACCAGAATGTAAAGCTGGCTGGAACTCCAGCGACAGAAGATACTGTAACACCGGTTGGTATACAGCAGGGCTCGGGTGTAAAGTTGGCCGCCACACAGCGCATAATGAAGCAGGGATCTTTGCAGAATACCGGAGTTGATACAGATGTTGCAATTGTGGGCGAGGGATTTTTCCGTGTCCAGAAATATGACGGAAGCTACGCATACACAAGAGATGGCTCGTTTAAAGTTGACTCAAACGGACAGCTTGTGAATTCAAACGGACTTCGCGTTCAGCCGGAAATCATTCTTCCGGAAGGCTACGATGTTTCAACATTGAACATAACACAGACAGGCCGGATAAGCGTAAAAGTCAATGGCGGAAATGAGCCGATTGAAGTTGGCCAGCTTGAGATTTTTAGATTCCCGAACGCGGTAGGATTACAGGCAGACGGCGACAATCTTTTTGTTCAGACAAACGCGTCAGGCGAGGCATACGGCGGACGTCCGGGCTACGAAGGCTTTGGCGACACACGCCACAAATTCCTTGAAATGTCAAATGTTTCTGTTGTAAACGAGATGGTCCAGATGATTGTTTCCCAGCGTGCATACGAGTTCAACAGCAAGGCAATCCAGACTTCGGACACAATGCTTTCAACTGCGGTAAACCTGAAAAGATAGTAGATAAGTTATAAGGGTGGCTCAAACGCCGCCCGTAACGCCCGCATTTTTTGTTTCTTCCTGAAGTTCAAGAATTGTTTCCAGCGGAAGGCAAGTTCCCTGTGCAACCTGTTCAGGGGAAAGCCCCATTTTTAGAAAATTTAAGGCTGTTTCAACCGCCCGCTCCTCTGCCGCCTCCTGCCTTTTTACCCGAATATCTGTGTCGTAGTCATAGTCTGCGATAAGCATGT
>CAVGBY010000180.1:0-3418 GCA_963627355.1 uncultured Prevotella sp.
TTTTCCGCCTGCCCATTTTACAAAAGGATGTGCTGTGCTTTGCATATAAATACTATACACGGTTTTTAGTGGAATTTCCATATTTCACCCTGCGTGAGGGATTGGAGTGGCACCGCAGGTGTTCCGAAGCGCAGCGTAGGAATGAAGTGTGTACGGAACCACGGAAAGCCCGACGGCAACTTGTTGCCGGCACGCCCAAATAGAAAAAGTCCTGACCTGCCATTAAAATTTCCGTTTTTTGACAAGTCAGGATTCATTTTTTTTATCTGTTTTCTATTCTGTCAGGTAAGAGTTCATTATGCCCTTGCCTTTTACGTTTACTTCTCTTGGACCCGTAAAACTAAAGTTGTCTTTTACAATGTTGTAGACGTGTTCAGTTACGCAGATTTTGCCCGGCTCGCCGTTTGACTCCATTCTTGAAGCCACGTTTACCGTGTCGCCCCAGATGTCGTAGATAAACTTTGATTTTCCGATTACGCCGGCCACGATTTTACCGGAGTTGATTCCGATTCGCATATTAACCTTGACTTTTGAATCCAAATTAAACTCGCGCAAATCAGAAAGCATACCTTCTGCAAATTTGACCATTTTTAACGTTTCTTCCGGACCTGCATTTTCTTCAAGACCGGTTGCAGCCATATAAGCGTCTCCCATTGTCTTGATTTTTTCGACTCCCTCACGTTTAGCACGCTCGTCAAACCGGGTTACAATCTGATTCAGGAATTTTACAACGTCTGTGGCATCCAAAGAATCAGACATTTTTGTAAAGCCCTGGATGTCGGCAAAAAGAACTGTGGCGTTTTTACAGGTGTGCGCGATTGTCTTGTCCTGCTTGTCAGACTTTGCCTCAAGTTCATCCGCAATATCCTTTGGCAAAATGTTCAAAAGCAGATTTTCCGCCCTTTCTTTTTCTGCCTTAAGCTCGCGGGTTCTGTCATCAACTGCCTTTTCAAGCTTTATCTGGTAGCGCCTCATCTCCATAATTTTGTGACGGACTATAAAGAACACCGCACCGACCACAACAACCGCAAGTCCAATCCAGAACCAGATTACTTCCCAAAAATAAGGCTGTTTTGCAAGCATAAACGTCTTTGCAACTGCGCTTTCTACACCATCGGCGTTGCAGGCAACCACTGAAAATTCATATTTTCCAGGACGCAAGTTTGTGTAAGAAACGCTGCGCTGCGTAGACCAGTCTGAATAATCTTTTTCAAATCCTGAAAGTTTTGTCTTGAACGTCATCTGCTTTGAAGAAATAAAACTCAAACCTGTAAACTTTATGTTGATTCGGTTTGTGCCAGGCTTAAGCTCAAGTTTTTCTCCGTGCCAGTCAAAAGTTTCGTTGTCAATAGTAATACGTTCAATGTTCACAAGCGGCGCTGTCTTGTTTGCCGTAATGTTAAGCGGATCGTAAACAGAAAAACCGTCTATCAAAGTAAACCAGATTCTTCCAAATGAATCTCGCATTGATTTTGAAGTTGAAGTTACACCGCCTGAAATAAGTCCATCTGAGCGTCCGTAGAATTTTGATTCAACACGGCTACCCTTGCCTTCTGCCACTGCATCAAAATCTTTCATATTTGAACTGAAAACACCGCGGTTGCTTGTCATCCAGACTGTTCCCGTGTAATCAGGCACCATCTGAAAAATTCCGTCTGCGCCAAGCCCCAAAGTGCTGTTGTAATTCACAAATTTTACGCCATCATTAAATTTCATTCTAGAAATTCCAGTTCCGGTTGTAACCCAATAGTCGCCTTTGGAAGTTTCCATAATCTTAAAGACAATGTTTCCAATCAGTCCGTCTGCCGTTGAATATTGGGCGGCAAGCTCTCCATTTTTTACAGAAAAAATTCCGCCGCCGTCAGTTCCGCACCAGATGTCTCCGTTCATGTCCTCATAAATGCACATGATGAACTCATTGGCAAGCCCGTCTTTTTTTCCAAAATTCCGGATTTTTCCTGTTTTGCCGCTGACAATTGAAAGCCCGGAAGTTGTTCCAATATAAAGGTCACCGTTCCGTGCCTTGATTGCAACACGGGCCTTATATCCGGCAAGTCCATCGGTCTGGGAAAGCGAATAAATTTTCCCTTCCGGAGTCATTATCACTTCTGTCGGTTTTTCGTAAACAGAAACAAGAACTGTTCCGTCGTAAGCCACAGTAACATCGCGGATTCGCATATTGCCGCAAGCCTTTGTAAGCTCGTTTTCTACAAATGCCTTATTTTTAAGGCAGTAAAGTCCGTTGTCGCCCGCAAGCCATACAAGTCCACGCGTTGTATCTTCAGAAATCGCGTTGATTGTAGTCTTCATTGTTGTTGTTCTGAATTTTGCCGGGGTAAGTTTTTCAATACCGCCACGGTCAGTCGCAAACCAGATGTTTCCTTCCCGGTCCTGCAGGATTTTTACAACATTGTCATTGCAAAGCCCTGTAGAAGAATCCATGTACGACCAATTTCCATTATGCAGAACGCTCACTCCAGAATCGCGCGCAATCCACATATAACCGTTTTTATCCTGAAAAATGCAGTGGACTGTAGATCCTGGCTGTTCTCCATGTCCAATGTTGTAGACAGTTTCTTCTTCGCCAGAAAGTTTTACAGCATAATAAGGCTCAACTCCAAGCCAAAAATCCGTAGAGCCATCCTGAGTAATGCAAGTTATTATCGGGTTCTTAAAACTTTTTAGCCCCTTGAACTTTTCTAGCACATTGTTCGCGTAAAGATAAACGCCGTTCTGTGCCTGGGACAAAATCCATACACGGCCGCCGGTATCACAGTAAATGCCTGTAACAAAAAGGTTTTCTGCGCCGAATTTTTCAAGCTCAGTAAATTTTCTTACGTTATTGTTTTTGTCAACAACAGCAACACCGGAAGTTGTTCCAATCCAGATATTTTCATCTTTATCTTCGCATACGGAACGGATTGAATTGTTCGGCAATCCTCTATCTGTTGTATATTCTTCAATTCCACCAGAAGGAGTAATCTTTCTTACCCCCTCATCGTTTGTTCCAATCCAAAGGTTTCCTTTTGAGTCTTCAAAAACAGTACGGGCCGCAACAAAAGAATAATTTTTTTCTGTTCTACGGTTAAAAGTATCAAACTGAACGCCATCAAAGCGAACAAGTCCGTCATACGTTCCAAGATAAACATATCCAGTAGAAGACTGAATCATGTCAGTAACTGTATTTCCCGGAAGTCCATCCGCGGCAGTCCAAACATCAGGAACAAACTCAGTCAAAAAAGAATCCTGAACACCAGCGCCCCCAGATTCCTGGGAATAGATAAAAGACGATGAAAAAAGCACCGCCAGAATAAGAGTAAAGACCTTTCTCATGCCAATAATTATCTATCAATTATAGATTTTTAACAATGTTTTTTTTTCGGGCGTTTCGGTTCGCTTTTCAATAATTCCTTTTAGT
>CAVGBY010000181.1:0-3396 GCA_963627355.1 uncultured Prevotella sp.
TACGGAGCGAAAACGACGGCAAAAACGGCTCAAAAACAAAAACAAAATTTTTCTTCCAAAACTAAAATTTTTTCAGTATATTTTCAGTATAAACTTTGTCGGGGGAAAAATGTCTGCACCTCAAATTCAAAATGCTCTGTCAACTGTAAACCGTCTTATTCCGCTGGTGGAAGAGGCGGAATGTCATTTTAAAAGCGCCCGGAACTGGAGTTTTCTTGATGTTCTTGGTGGCGGAGTACTCGTTGATTTTATGAAATACCGCAAATTGGGCAAAGCAAGCGATTCAATGAACGAAATAAATTATCTTATGCAGGAGTTAAGCCAGGAGCTTGGAAGCATTGAAATTCCCAACGACTACCGGATGCAGTTCGGCGGATTCCTTACATTTGCGGACTTCTTTTTTGACGGAATTTTCGTGGACGCATATATGACCTCAAAAATCATGAACAGCCTTGATGAAGTCCAGAAACTAAAAAGCCGGCTCTACGTTTTAAAGTCAAATCTTGAGCGGCTGTAAAAAGTGTAATATCAATATGAATCAGATAAAAATTCTTCTTTGGGATTTAGACGGAACAATAAACGATTTCATATCAACAGAAAATTACGCAGTAAAAAAAGGTTTTGCTCGCATGAACCTTGGTCAATGCACAGACGAGATGGTTGAACGCTATTCACAGATAAATATTTCTTACTGGGAAAAACTTGAAAAAGGAGAGATGAAAAAAGACCAGATTCTTGTTGACCGGTTCAGGGATTTCTTTGCAGAATACGGATTGCCAACGCAAAATGCAGATATTTTTAACAAAAATTACCAAATTGATTTAGGCGATAAGTTGATTTTTGTGGACGGCGCGCTGGAAGTACTTAAAAAGATAAAAGAAAGCAAAAAAATCCGACAGTTTGCCGTAACAAACGGACTTGCCGCAAACCAAAAACGCAAACTAGAAGCAGGAGTTAAAGCCGATTTTTGAATACGCGTTCATCAGCGACGAAATCGGCTTTGAAAAACCGAATATCGGATTTTTTAACGCAGTTTTTAAAAAAATCGGCAATGTACCAAAAGACCAGATTATGATTGTCGGCGATTCCCTCACAAGCGACATAAGAGGCGGAAACAACGCCGGCATAAAAACCTGCTGGTTCAATCCCCATAAAAAAAAGAACAACAAAGACGTTCAAATAGATTACGAAATCACCGATTTGCGCCAGATTCTGAATTTGTGCGGATGTTTGTAGGGGGGGCTTCCGCAAGAAGTTCATAAACGAACTTCTTGCGTCGGGCTTTGCGTGGCTCTCGCTTCGCTCGCCTTGCGGCCGGTATTTTTTGCAGGCAAAAAACACGCGCTTCGCGCCCACTACAATCCCTAAGCCAAAACCCAGGGAATCAAGTGGGTACGCGCGTATAAAGTTACATTCTTCCGCCGCCGTTTCCGCCAGGACCCGGGTTCACGTGGGTGCCTTCCTGTGCTCCGCCGTTCGTGCCGCTTGCTTTTGTGTAAACGTAGCTGGAAGTTGTTGTGGCAATGTCGCTTACGGTTGAAGTTCCGCCTGAAACTGTCGGCAATTCAACGTAAAGGTTGTTGAATATTGTACCGCCGCTTGGGGTTACGTTTTTAACCGCTTTATATGTTGTTCCGGTTTTTATTTCCGGGGAAGAAAGAATCATTACGTAATCACTTTTTGCGCTTGTTCCAAAAGTTGTTGGAACTGCAAAAGCAAAAACCGCGTTTCCGCTTGAATCTTCAATGGCAAAAGTTGTTCCGCCAGTGCCAAAATAATCGCCTGAAAGTACAACTGTGCTTTGTGCGCACGCGCTTGCGGTCGGTTTTGAATAGTTGTTTGTTCCAATTCCAGCCAAAAGTCCGCCTGTGATTGCAAAAGTGTTTTCGTCGCAGTCAAAGGCACATTCCGGCGTTGTTGAAGTCAAAGCAACAATCACGCCGCCGTTTATCGTAAGGTTTCCGTTTGAATCAATCGCGTCGTTTCCGGAAGAATATGCATAGATGTTTCCGCCGCTGATTACAATCTGTCCTTTGCAGCCTGAATCATCGCGGCTTGAGTTAATGCAGTCATCCGTGCAGTTTAAGGTTAATATTCCGCCCGAAATAAATACCGCCTGTTTTCCTTCAATTCCTTCCGGGCTTCGCTTTGTTTTTTCGCTTACAGTAACGCCGTCCGCATCTGTAAATGTGTATTCTGTACTTGACTCGTCCAAAGAGTTTCCGGTTGTTTTAACTGTTATGTTTCCGCCCATAATCAGAACGTAAGGGTAAGGGTCATCAGTTGTTGTATCAGCGGTTTTGGCATCGTCATCAATATCCCACTTTGCAGAAATTGCTTTGCCGTAGGTTGTGGCAGTGATTGTTCCGCTGTTTATAACGATAAACCCTTCGCCCGGATTGTCCTCCGTGCCTTCAACAATAATTCCGCGGCTTTCGTTGTTTGTGTTTTCACCAGTTCCGCTGATTGTGATTGTTCCGTCGTCCATAATAAAGCCGTTCACGCTCTGGATTGCGTTACGTCCGCTTGTGTTTACGTTTATTGTTCCGCCAAAAACTCTGATGTAGTCTTTTGAATAGATTCCGTGCTTGTAGCCTTCGTTCAGGGTAAGAGAGCCGCTTCCGGAAATCAAAAGCGGACCTTTTGTGTAAATTGAACCTTTTGTCTTGTCGCCTTTTGCCCAGTTTGCAGTTTCTTCCGCATCTTCATCTTTTGTTCCTGTAAAACTGCTTGAATAATAATCCGTTCCTTCCGCCTCGCTGTAGCCAGTTCCGTATTTTCTTCCGTCTGTGAAAGAATTTTCGCCCTCCGCCACAAGATAAACCGTCGATTTTGCGTCAACGTTTATGCAAGGGTAGTTTCCGCTCGAACTGATTTTTGTGTCATGAAGATAAAGCGCAACCGTTCCTTTTTTATAGGAAGAAATGTTTATTGCGCCTTTTTCAGCCGTTCCAGTTATGTCAAATTTCAGGTTTGATTCATATTTTGTAGAGTCGATGTAAAGAACACCGTCAGAAATTTTCGCAGTTATTTTAGTTTCATCCAAAGTTACGGTCGCTTCATCTCCGCCGTCAGTTAAAGTTGTCCAAGAAGAATTGTCCGCCGAAACTCGAAGCGAACTTAAATCAACATATAAAGTTCCGTCAAAAGAAACGCTTTCGTAAGTCGGCGCATCTGTGATTATATTTCGGCCAGAAGTGTTCGGCACGTAAGAGTTAGGCCATGAAGTTACGTCAATTGCCGTTGTTGAATTGTAAGAAGTGATTTCAGAAGTTACAGTTGTCGTCGTTTCCGCCGAACCGCCGGAAGTCGTGCCGCCCCCCCCCCGTGGAATTTCCGCTTCCGCCAGAATCAGAATCGTCTGCCGAAGTATTGCAGCCCGCAAAAATAAAACAG
>CAVGBY010000182.1:0-3349 GCA_963627355.1 uncultured Prevotella sp.
GTTTTAATCTCATTCTGTATTTATCTTCACTTGTGGAATTTAAAAGATACTGGCTTACATTTGACACCTTTTCATTATCTGTCATGGTATCTCTTAAAGCACAGAGAAAAATTAGAATTGTTGTAATACGTTGCTGACCATCAACCAAGACCAACTCAGAAAATGTTGCTCCATTTTTCCTGCCAACATAATAGACAATATTTCCAAGGTAATGATTTTTATTTGTTTCTAGTGCTTTTTTTATATCCTCAAAGAGTTCTTTGCATTGGATTCTGCTCCATTCATAATTTCTTTGAAATGGCGGAATTACACATACTTTATTTCTACCGCCTATAAAATCCAAAATTGTAGTATCAACTGCATGCATTTTTTATTCCTCTGAATGTAAATTAGACATTGCAATTATAGCATGAAGCAAGCGGATTGTATAGATTTTCATTTCTCCTGCGTGCCATACTTCCCCGCCATTTTCTCACATTCTGTGCGGATTTCTTCCCTCAATCTTTCAGGCTTTATCACCGTGACAGAATCGCCAAAGCCCATTGCCCAGGAGAACACCATCTGCTTTTGGTTCGAGATTGTTCCAGATTCCAAAGTTCAAGTCGATGTGCTTGTGAATGTCAAAATCTTTCGGAACGGAAAAAGTTTCGCCGGCAGGAACGATATTTTTTATCCGCGAAAGTGCAAAAACCCTAAAATCCGCCGCGCCGTGGTCGAATCCCAGCACATACCAATTTCCTTTCTGGCAGACAACATGGTAGCAGTCAAAAATCTTGTCCTTAAAAACCTTGCTTCCGGAACTTTTGTAACCGAACGAGACAACACAGCGGCTCTTTATCGCCTTGAAAATCTGGTTGAAAACCTCCGCATCGATTTTTGGCAGCGGGTCGGAAATAAAACTTATGTCCGTGTTCAAAAACGAGGAATCCACCGTAACCGTGTCGGGAAGAAAAGACGCGATTTTCGCCATGACATTCTTGAACGAACGTTCAAGCGGCGTGTTCTTGTACTGCTCCAAAAGCGGCATCACCGTTGAAACCGTAAAAAGCTCGCCCTCCGTAAGCACAACATTCGGCACGGAAAAAGTCGGGTCGGTGTAATGGTACATTCTGTGCGACTTGTCGTATTCAAGAGGAGCGCTCATGTCATCGCGAAGCCGCTCAAAATCACGCTCAATCGTCCGCCGGTTCACCCCGAACTTAAAAATCAACTCGTCCATTCCCACAAAAGCCCCGCCCCGAAGCATCTCGTCAATCTGAATAATGCGTGTAGTGCGGCGGATGTCGTCGCGTTTTTTGTCAGAAGCCATGTTTTGATTCCTTAATTCTGCTTTTCAAAAAGAATTTTTCTGAAAAATTCCGCGAATCCGTCTTCCACCGCAAGCTTATCAAGCTCGTTGCCTGTAAGTTCGTAGTAATATTTTCCAGTTTTTATATCAACCGAAAGACTGTCGAGCGGAAAACCTTTTTTCATCACAGGATAAGGCTTGCTCGTCAAAATAAACGCATTGCTTCCCATAGAAGGCTCCATCGCTTCATAAATATGATTCTCATCCGCAACAAAGCAGATTGCATTTCTGTACCGTGCTGTCGGATTTCCATATTTTTCCGCCAAAGCAGAATAATGGGCTATCATCTGTTCATCAGAAAGAACATTTCCGTTCACGCGGCGCACATGAATACCCGGCTGTTCGTTTTCCGGCACGCCGTCAATATAAAGCCCAGAATCACACGAGAAAACAGGAATACGGAACGCATCAAAATATGCGGCAGCCTTTTTCCGGGCATTCTCAAGAGGAGTTTTTCCGTCCTCGACAACATCAGGAATCTTGCAGTCCAAATCTTTCAGCCCGATAAGTGTGATTCCAAATCCAGACAGCCGTTTTTTCATCGCGTTCAGTTTCGCCGGATTTCCAGTCCCATAAAGCAACCTAATTTCTTCCATATCGTTTGATTATACCACAGTTTTTCTCTGGGTGTGTCCGCAAAACAATTTGCGGACCGGGCTTTTCATGGCTACGGCTTCCGCCTCCGACCAAACGCAAGCGTTTGTTTTCGCGCATTTTTTCAAAATGCACTCACCATTCCAATCCCTCACACATAAAAGTCTCCTACCCATGCAAAAGTTTTTTCACCTTCCGCTTTAGCAAAAAGACAATCAAAAATTCTGCCATAACCAAAAATGCAATCAAAATACAAAGAACCGCATTTTCCATAGTTTCTCCCATCCCGTTACACTTCAATTTTTACAACGACATTCCGGGCATCAATCCGCATGAGTTCCGCCTTGAAAGACATTTTTTCAGGCTTTGCCGCGCGGATTATTTTTGCGGCGGTGGCACGGATATAGCCGGCTTTTTCAAGTCCGGGGTTTCCGGCGATTTTCGCGTCAAGACTTTCTGCCATAACTGCAATCGCATTTTCATCAGCTGGATTGTACGTCTCGGCTTGAACCGCGATTTCAAGCGAAGAATAAAAATCATGCTTTGTCTTTCTGATTTTTCCCGTTTGAACAAGGAAATCTTCCGCCCCTAGATTTTCCGCAAGACCGTCAAGATAGTCCGAATATGGCGACCAGCAGTGATAGTTCATTCCGACAACCGGAAGCGTAAGACAGACTTTGTTTTCCTTAAAATAGCGCACGAACGCCTGCTCCAAAGTTTCAGATTCACAACGATAAGACAATTTCTTTTTTGCGGCATCCAGCACAAGCGGAATCTCATTTTCTTCCATATCATACAGCCGCCCGAACAAAAGCGTAAAAAGAATTTCCGCAGAAATCGGCTCGATTATAAACTGAGTGAGCCGTGCAAATTTATCAAATGATTTTTTCCGCCTAAGATAAAGCTCGCCTGCAAGAAGAGAATCCTTCGCCTCAACCGCGCAGAGCAAAGCCCCGGCATGAAGCAGAAAATCGAAAGTGTCCTTGTCCGAAACATCAGTTTCCGACGAAACGTAAATTCTTGGAGCGCAGTTCAGCTCGTCACGCAAAAACACGTAGTAGCTCGGCGTAAAATATGCGCTTGACGCAAGTTTCTGATAATTTTCAACATTCGACTGCGACGGATTTTCAACTTTTCCGCAGTAGTCAAGCTGCCCAGTCCAGCTTTTTGAAAACTCAAACCAGTTTTTCCCGCAATTGATAAGAATCTGCTTTTCCGACATAACAACCTCCAAAACTTGCGGCGCAAATAAAAAAAACGCCCTTTTCGCTTTATTTTTCTTCATTATAAAACGCAAGAGCGACATGGAGTGTCGGAGAGGAAAACAAACATAAAATATACAGATGGAAAAAACATAAATTTTATGATATATTATCCATATAAATAGAAAGAAACACGCTACTGCCG
>CAVGBY010000183.1:0-3323 GCA_963627355.1 uncultured Prevotella sp.
GTGTATAAATTTCGCTTTCGCTATATTTTCAAAGGAAATAGTCTGGTTTTTACCATCCTTTTCCAAAGTAACCGATTTTTCATCCGCGGAAACAATTTTTCCGCCTACCCAGTCCGTAACAGTCTTATCCCACACGCGGACTTCCCTGCCGACAAAGACTGAAAATTCCGCGGCATTCTTAAAATTCCGCTCCATTCCCGGCGAAGTCAGTTCCATATAGGTATCTTCTGTTCCAAGAATTGCCTCAAGACGAGGAAGAAGCGCATGGTGAACCTTAGAGCAGTCGTTTACGCCAATATCCACAGACGGATCTTTTGAAGCAATAACCGCAGTGATTTTTGTGACGGTTTTTGCAGGCGAAATATGAAGCTCAACAAGAGTATAACCAAGACCTTCCACCAATGGCGCACATTCTGAATAATGCGGCATTTTTTCCAATGGTTCGTATTCCAATTTTACCTCTTTTGAAACATTCCAATTAACATAAAAAAAGACCCGTCGCCTTGACGAGTCCACTTTAAAAGGTTATTAAAATGTACTTGTAAAATATATTCTTATTTTTAAATAATGTCAATAAATGCAGAAGATTTTGTACTGAAACCACTCAAAGTTTTTTTCCACCACATTAAACCTCAAAAACACATTCCCGGCCGTTCAAAGGAACTGAAAGACGGCTGGAGGTAAGCTGGAGAGTTTTTATTCCGGCGGCTTTTCTTAGGATTTTGTTTAACTTAAAGTTTCCGTGCTTGTCGTCGCCGGCAATCGGGCAGTTCTGCTGGGCAAGGTGAATCCTTATCTGATGCATCCGTCCGGTTTCCAGCTGGAGCTTTACAGTGGAAAGCACAATTTTCTGGTCCCCGCAAAAAATCTCCTTTTCATCAGCAACCTGAAAATGTGTTACCGCTGGCTTTTCGTTTCCATGCTGCAGAACCGAAGTCCTTATTGTCCCTTTTTTTTGGCTCAATGTTCCAACGCAGACCGCAGTATATTCTTTTCGCACAAGTTTTCCGCCAATCAGTTTTGTCCATTTTGAGGCAGCAAAAGCAGATTTTGCCACAATCATAACTCCGTTTGTATCGCGGTCAAGACGATGAACCAGATAAACAGGATAGCCAAGCTGAACGGCAAGTTCTTTATCCAAAGGATGCAAAATTCCCTGCCCTCCCTGAACAGGAACACCGGCAGGCTTATTAATCACAAGAATTTCTTCATTTTCAAATAAAATCGGTATATTTTTCATCCGAAAATAAATATAAACCAGGAGAATTAAAATGACAAGAAGCCGAATTCTTACAATATTTTCAGCAGCAGCGATTTTTCTTCTATTTACATTGATTCCGGCATATTTAAATGCGGAAGAAGTAATAGACAACGATTTTGGATATTCTCTGGATATTCCAGAATGTTACAAAGTTTCAGGGTACACGCCGGACGGAATGTCGTACCATTTCAAGCATTCATTGCTTCCTGTTGAATTAGTGCTGAAACTCTACACAACAGACATTTTTTCAGACTCAAACAGCGCTCTTGAAGGAGCATTAAAAAAGCTCAACGCAACCTATGACGGAACAGACACTTTTATCTGGGACAACGCAGAATGTTCAATCACCAATTTTTCATCAAGGCTGATAATGAAAAACGGAGCGACCGGATGGGCTGTAAGCGCAAATCTTTCAGAAAAAAACGCAAACCTTGTTCTTCTATGCTATGCAGATTCACAAAAGGCAAACGACTGCGAGCAATTTATTCTTTCAACGCTGAATTCGCTTAGCATAAGCAAAAAAAGCAGATTTTCACCGGGAATAATAACCTCATACGCATTTCCTGAAACAGAAAAAAAGAAGATAAACCTGAACATCGCCGGAAAAAGCATCGCAACAGAAATCGACGCACTCTCCTCCGAAGCGAACAATTTTGTAATCGAATCTGAGTATGAAATCTTAAAGCTTTACGCAAACAACGAAAAATGGAAGGAAGCATGGACCCGATACTACAGGACAATCTACCGCGACAGCTACTCACGGCTTTCAAAAGCGGCTTTTGACATAAATTCAGCATTATACCCGGCGGCACGCAAAAAAAATCCGAAAGAACCGGAAAAAGCGTTGAACGAGATTCTCTTAAATTGGGTTCAGACCTTTGACTACAAACGCGGTGATGAAAAAAGCACAGACTTTACAAGTGTCATCGACTCTTTGGGCGGAACAGGAAGCGACTGCGACAGCCGAAGTATGCTGATGTGCATTCTTCTGAAACAAAACGGAATAGACACAACACTCTTTATAAGCCGGGAATATTCCCATGCGGTCTATGGAGCGGAACTTAACGCGGAAGGCGCAAAAATCAAAGTCGGGGAAAAAGAATATCTTCTTGGCGAAACAACTGTAAAAAACTTAAAACCTGGACTTATCGCCCAGGAGCAAAACGACACAGAAAAATGGATTCCTGTCAGTTTTGAATAAAAACCGAAAAGAAAACCGGAACAAGCGGAAAAAACTAGTCTTTTACAAGAACATCGTAAGCTTCACGCGGAGTTGCAGCGTTTTTCAAGGTGTCACGAAGTTCCTGACTTTTTAGCTTTGCCGTAAGATACGAAATTGTCTGTAAGTAATATGTATGCTGGTTGTAAGCGGCCGCAATCATAATCAAAAGACTTACAGGCTCTTCGTCAACAGTCTGATAATCTTCTATATTATTTTTACAGATTCCGACAGCCATAACCAAATCGGTGACAGAAGAAAGCCGTACATGAGGAATAGCAATTCCCCGGCCAACAGAAGTAGACATCAAATCTTCACGTTTTAGGATTTCCTTGACAAGCTCATCCTTGTTCTTTACCTGCGGAGCATCAGCAAGGACGTTGGCAAGCTCAATAATCGCATCTCGTTTTGAGGAATTTTTTACAAATACCACACGGTCCGGAGAAAGAAAATTTTTTACCTGAACTTCGCTATCAGATTTTTTTGAAGAAGATGAAGAAAGACGCTCATTCACCCATCTTTCAAGCTCTGATTTTTTAAAGCGCCATACAGTACCTATTTTTCCGGCAGGAATTTCTCCTTTCTGCGCCCAATCGTAAACTGTTCTGTCTGATACACGAAGATATTTTGCAACTTCCTCGATAGTAAGAATATCATCTTCCATGATGAAAAAGCTCCACAATTTTTTGAAATCTATTGAAAAAGATTGCAATATTTACAGTTTTTTGTCAAGTTCTACATTTGACCTATCATTTTGTTTTTTGTAGAATGTAATTTATGAATTCAAAAAAGCATTTTTCCGGATATATAATTTTTGCCGCAGTTTTTTGCGTTGTCTACATT
>CAVGBY010000184.1:0-781 GCA_963627355.1 uncultured Prevotella sp.
CATTTTGTTCCATACGGACTCATCCTTGTATCCTCCGCAAAAAACAAGTGTAAGCCCAGTTCTGTCTTTTATCAGATTAAATGCCTTTAGGAGTGTCATCGGATTTTTCTTTTCAATATAGGCATTCAAATCAAGAATATATTTTTTTTGTTCAATTCCAGGGACTTTTTTCTGCCTTGACACATCGAACACAATCGAGTTTGGAATTACAGGAATCTTCTTTGTGCATCCTGTTGTCTGTATAATGTCATTTTTAGTGTAATTGCTTATTGTCATAAGGCAAGTTGTGCTGTCATTTATAAAGGCAGTGAATTTTTCCGCCTCCGTTTTTGTTCCGTGATGAATTCTGTAAATATCGTGGATTGTTGCAAAAGTCTTTAGTTTTGTTCGTACAAAAGTTTCGTCTACCGCATACGGAAACCAGATTGCGCCGGCACCGCTGCTCTCTACAATTTTTTTGAAAGCGCCGTATTTTTTTATAAGTTTGTTTGCGGTTTTTCCTCCGCTGGTGAGTCTGTAAAGAAGAGTGACCGGCCACCATTTTGCAATAATAGTTTTATAGGCTGGAAATCTTTCTTTAAAAAAATCAATATGATTGAAATTCACGATTAGGCAGAAGTTGTCTGCTATACCAAGTTGAACGAAAGCGTCCAGCAAATCCGCTGTAAAGATTGAAGTTGAGTAGGTGAGTTTTCTGTTCTTTGCCTCTGAATGTGCAAAAAAAGTTGTATCGATTGCAATCATGCGTATTCTCCTTGCAGGGAGAATGTTTCTGTCGCAA
>CAVGBY010000184.1:791-3319 GCA_963627355.1 uncultured Prevotella sp.
CGCAAAAATTATTCTGCTTCTGTTCCCCCCCCCACATTGATTTTTATGGTCTTGCTTTTATTGTGCTGTGATTTGTATTCTTCGGTAATTTTCTGGTAAATCGTGTTTTCTTTTTTTAGGTCAGAGGTTTTCTTGAATTTATACGTGAGTTTGTGGATGTCGGACATTCGTTTTAGCTGTTCCATCCGTTCCTCTGAATATTCTGTAAAAAGTTCACGCTGCATAATATGAGGCGGAACATCTGAAAAGAACGGAATAGAATTCCATTCTTCTTTGTATTTTTCTGCGGCAAGTTTCATAAAGAAATAGAAAATAAAGTAATGGATTGTTGAATTATTATTTTTCCAATATTGAAAAAGTAAATCTCTTGTTAAGCATAAAATTGGATTATTTTTTTCTGCTGACATAAACCAATTTTGTGCGGCAGTTGCCGGATCGTTCTTTTCGTTAGTTTTAAATGCAAAAAGCGGTATGTTAAAGGCATATTTTGGTTCTGCAGTACATAAAACTGTCGAGTCAATCCAAGTTCCGCCGTATGTTATCAAAAGCTCAAGCCTGAGCAAATCCGAAAAATGTGTCCGCGAGATGATTCCTTTTTTATATTTTTCTTTAATAAAGTCAGGCATGGAAACATAATCCCACATATTCGCTTCGGTGATTATATTTATTTTTTTGTCCGGCATATTCCTGCGTATGCTTTCAAGGCAGGCTTTTACAATATCAGGAGCATTTTCCTCTCCCTGGAACCAGCACCACCATACTACATCTGAATACTCGTGCGCTGTGTTTTTCTTTAGTTCGTATCCCTTTAGGAATTTTGAATATTTATGCTTAAGATAGGTGTAAATAATCCAGTTCTTGTTCACTTTTTTTAGTTCTGGATCTGTTTCCTTTAATGTGCATTTAAACCATATAGAAAGAAATATATAGCGGATGTATGACGTTGATTTGTCAAAAAGTTCTTTCTGTCTGTTTTCTTTTAATAAATTTTTTGTCTTTGTTATTATATTCGGCATTTCTATCTCTTGATTTTCCTTTTTATAGTTTCTGTAAGCATCAGCGCGGTGTCCGCTTTTAATAAAAGTGTGCAGACTGCGTATATTGCAGCACCGACAGTGATTCCTGCAAAAATTTGTATAAAGACATTCTTTACAAAATAAAGAATTGCCAGTACAGCGGCAGACATAAGAATACAGGAGAATATAACTTTTAGTAGATTTTTTATAAGACCAGTGCATTTTACATACTTAATGCTAAAAAGAATCTTATATGTGGTTATAATTCCCTCTACTATAAAAGTGGCGAACGCCGCGCCAAAAACTCCCCATATAGGAATAAGAATATAGTTCAACGTGATGTTTACAACGCAGCCTATAATCTGGGACTGAAAAGACACTTTCTCCTTACGCTGGGGAAGAAGCACCATATTGTCTGCAAAAGATGCCACCGCTATAAACACTATTACAGGCGACATTATCAGCATTGAAGGCAGAGCCTCTAGAAATTCGCTTCCGCTGAACAGGAGTATAAGAGGTCTTGCCACCAGCATTACTCCGATTGCCGCCGGTATTGAAAAAAACAACGCAAAGTTCAGTGTCTTTGAGACAATCTTCTGGTATTCGTCGTTTTTGTTCTGCCCTAAATAATACGAGGAGCGAGGCAGCAGTGTCGCAAGAATAGCGGTTATAAGACCAACAACGAGTCCCTTTATTTTGTTCGCGGCGGAATAATAACCTACCGCGCTGTCGCTTAACATAAAGCCTAGCATTACAGAGTCAAGGGCTGTATGGATTTTTGAAGCGACAGACATTCCGAAAAAGGTAAAAATTGGTTTTAAATGCCGGCTGAGCTCTATTTTTGTTTTATCAAAGAAATTTACAAATTTCCGCGCATAGAAAATATTGCAGAAGTTTGAGCCCACGCTTGAAAAGACTCCTATAAAGGCATAGGCAACATAGTCATCAGAATCGCGGACCAATAAAAACAGCAGTACAAGGCTTATAATCTGGAATATTACAGAGCGTACGGTTATATACTTGTATTCTTCATGCACATTGAAAATCCAGTCTACGCCAATTGTTGTAAAGAGAATTTTTGTTGAGCAGACAATCAGAAGAATTCTATATTCGGAAAACTTGCTTACAAAAAAAAGTGCAAAGAAAAGCAGAATATAAGAGATTACAGTTGAAATGAGATTTATTGTAAGAATTTCGCGGAATATCTTGTTTAATGCGTATTTATCGTCTCTTACACGAACGGCTTCCCGCGCAGCATAGGAAAAGATTCCAAGGCTTGCGGCAAGCGTAAAGTATTCAATTACAGAATTTGCAAAATTTACTTTTCCTATTCCGGCAGGAAGAAGAATTCTTGACGCATAAGGAAATGATATTAACGGAAACGCAAGATTCATAAATGCCTTTATGAAACTGTACACTGCATTCTTTTTTAGGGACTTCTGTACCATAGCGCAATCTTACTCCACAATCTTCCATTCAACAAGATTTCTTTCCTTTGTGGAAAAGCCTGCG
>CAVGBY010000185.1:0-3260 GCA_963627355.1 uncultured Prevotella sp.
CAACATTTTTTGTCTCAAAGAGCGGCAGCTGGTGTTCAAGTTTTGTCGGAAGCCAAATGTCATCGCAGTCAAGAAACGCAATAAAACGACCGGATGCAGCATTTATCCCGACATTGCGCGGAGTTGCCGGCATGCCGGAAGATTTTTCCGTGCGCAACAGTTTTATCCGTGCATCTTTTTTGCAGAAATCTTCTATTATATTTTCAGAATTGTCTGTGGAATTATCATCCACAACAAGCAACTCCCAATCTGCATAAGTCTGAGATAGAACAGAAGAAATTGCGTCGCTGATATATTTTTCGCCGTTGTGGCACGGCATTATTATTGAAACTAAACTGTTCATGCCGCTGCCTCCATTTCTTTAAAAAGATATATGAAAGCACGCCGGAAATTGTTTTTAGAGATTACTCTACAGTTGTACCCCCCCCACGTATATTTTCAGCATTTTTTGCGGAAAAAGGTATGGTCAAATCTTCATATCCTTCGAGTTTTTTATTCCAGGAATAGTTTTCTTTTACGGTCTGATATCCATTCATGCTCATTTTTTTTCTTAAGTTTTCGTTGCTCATCAAATCTATTACGGCTTTTGAAAAATCATCAGCATTTTCTTTTATAAAACAGTTCTGGGAATCCTTTAATTCTGGAATTGACTTTGAAATAAGGGGAGTTAAAACAACAGGCACTCCAACACCCATAGCGACAAGGATTTTATTTTGAATTCCGGCTGCAATGCGGACCGGCGCAACGGCAACACAAGAATCAGAAACCACGTCCTCAAGATTTTCAACAAAGCCAGTCACAAAAATAGACTTACCGTCAGCAAGGGATTTGATTTTTTCAGACGGCTCGGCGCCGACCACATAAAATTTCGCGTCAGGCTTCTGTTTTTTCACAAGCGGAAAAACTTCATTCACAAAATAAAGAACCGCATCCTGATTCTGGAGTGTCCTCATATTTCCTACAAAGCAGATTTTATTTTTGTCGTAATTTTCATTCAGATTTTCTGCGCAGTTCACGCCGTTTGTGTAACAGAAAAGATTTTCGCACGGAAGTTTTGTGGATTTTTTCAGATAGTCGATGTCGTTTTTAGAGACAAGAACAACTTTCGGAAAAGTCTTTATAACGTGTCGCTCGTATTTTCTTATAAGTCCAAGCTCAAATTTGTAGACAATTTTCTTGAACGACTTCTGCTTTGAAGAGCGCGAGAGCGAATAAGTTTTTGAAAGCGCGTCCGTCATCTCAACAATGGATTTTTTCTGCGAGCGTGTCTTTTCAAGATACGGGACCATTCTTAAAAGATGCACGACACATTCATCGGGATTCTCGTTTTTAAGCGTGCGGCGGAACTGCCTTAAAAAACTTTCTGAAAAATAATATCCGCACTGAATCGGCTTTTGAATCAAAGCAAAAAGAAAAGCGAAAATATACGACGAAATCTTGTGCTTCTTGACGATATAAATCGTGTCGTACAGCTCAAAATATTCCTTTTTAAGCTTTATCTCGCCGAAACAGAATGAAATCAGGATAAGCTCGTTTCCTTTTGATTTAAGATAACGAGCGATGCTGTTTATCCTAAGGACATCGCCGCCGTTTTCAGGGAACGGAAATCTTGGCGCTAATAGACATAGTTTCATTTTATAAATTCCTCATAACTTTTGTGCAGGTCAAAAATTTTTGCGTGTATTTTTAACTCACGCTGCTCCAGGCTCGGAAGTTCTTTCCAGTTTCCATAGGCTCTTTCCAGGTATTGCCGAACATATTTTTGAGCAATACATTTGTACCCCCCCCCAGCAAATTCTGTTGGTTCAAAATTTTCCAGCCACTCGCGATTAATAAAAACCTTCTTTGTTTCTCCAAAAAAGCATGTGTAATAATCAAAATTTTCTTGGCAATTGAATTTTGTAATATAGTTGAAGAAAAAGTTTTTGAATGGAATAAGCACGGCTGAGCAAACCATAAAAATCCACTTGCAAACATTTTTTGTCTGATAGCCTCGTAAAAACAGCATTTGAGAAATCAGAATATTAGAAAAAATTGTTTGCAGTTTAGATTCTGTTTTCTTTGTGGAAATTTTATCCAATGGGAAAATATCTATATAGACACCTTGATGAATATTTCGCCACTTTTTACGGTATTTTATGTTTTCTATAAAGGTCGTTCCATTTTTACGCAGCTTTGAAAAATAAAGAGGATAATCTTTTTGCTCTGCCTGAAGAGTATACTTTTCATTGTTTTTAAAAAGTGTAAGAAATTTATTGTAGTTTTCCCTTGTCATCATAACATCAAGGTCATCATCCCATGGAATAAAACCTTTGTGTCGCACCGCCCCAAGAACAGTTCCATAAGCCAAAGAATACTGAATGTCGCTAGAACGGCAGAAAGAGTCAAAATCATCTAAAATTTCGTGCAAAACAGTGTGTAAAGAGTCTAAGTTTTTCATTTATTTCTCCAGTTTTATTTTATTTATCAATTTTAAATATTCTTTTATTCCGGTCAGCATAAGTTTTAAGGCTTTACACACTGTTACAGGCTTAAACATCTTTCTTTTTAAGAATGCAAAACGAAAAATGTAGAGTATACAGAAACTTTTTGACATTGCGTAATAAATTGCTCCACGAGTCTTAATAAATTTCTCATCATTAAATGATGTGAACCACGAAGATTCACCCGGCAACCGTTTTACAATTTTATCTTTACAGTAAAAAATCCTACATTTTTTGTGATAGCAATCTGCCAAAAAGATGTTTTCTTCTCCAGAATTAAAAAAACTTGATCCAGTTCCAAAAAATTCATTAAACCGAAGCAACCTTTCGTGTATGGAAGCAACACGAAAGGTTGCTTCCATACTTATGTAACCGCTCAACTCAAAAAAATTGGATTTATGAGTTTTAGCCGGGAAAGTCTTATACAAATCATCCATATTAAATAAAACGACATCCGCTTTTTCATTTGATTCATAATAATCAAGAATTGTTTTGTCAAAGTTTTCAAAGTAAAAAAGATCATCATCACCAATTGCAAGAATGTCTGCTTTTACATTTTTCAATGCCATATTTCGGCTTTTAGAAAGCCCACGCTCTGTTGTGTAAAAAATGCGGATATTTTGTCCAGCGATTGAAAATTCATCAATTCTATCTTCATCACACTGATTTATAACCATACAGTTACAGTGGATATTTTCTTTTTCCAACATCTGCAAAACTTCATCATGATTTTTATGCATTGTTGAAATTGCAATTTCAAAAGTTAACATGTAAACC
>CAVGBY010000186.1:0-3232 GCA_963627355.1 uncultured Prevotella sp.
CACAAGAACAGTTCTTATGATTCTGCTTATCTTCAATTATATTGCAGAGATTTTCTTGCTAGAAAAAGACAATGGAAGGCCTGTAACAGGGTTCTTTGCATTTTCTATTTTAAGTTTTTTATTATTCAGCGAAAAAAAGGCACAAGACTATAAAACTGAAATTATAATGTTTCTTGTGCCTGGACTTATGCTAAGTTTTATGGAATGTCTTTCCTCGGACACAGGTTTTGGAGTATTTTCCATAGGGATAGTTGCCTGCATGCCGTTTGCCGTAAAAATTTATTTTGACACCTTCAGAAGTCTATGCCGGAACAGGGCGGAACAACTTTTGTCTATTGTTCCATTATGCCTGCTGATTTTATGCACACTTTACTACAGGGTAAATTTAACTTACCGGGATATAAGAATTTCTCCTCATTTTGTATTTATACCGTATATTGAGAAAAATATTGAAAAAATAGACAATGGACCTGCAAAAGGATTATGGACGGCAGTGGAAAACAGGCGGCAATATAATTCTATTTATTCAACAGTAAAGAACATAAAAGCATCCGACGGAGAAATGATTATGGTCGCAAAACTTTGTCCATGGTCATATCTTGTAAACAAGGAACTTACCCCTTTTTCAATGACAGCCTGGCGAATTTCCGCAGACGACCTGCGCTTAAAGCCGTATTTTGAGGAATTTAACCACAGGTTTCCTGATTATGTGCTTATTTTGGACAAGACCATACGCGATAATTTTAACAATGAAATAGCAGATACATCATATCTGATTAATAAACTTAAAAAAAACAACTACACCCCGGAAACCACAAGCTGCGGAGTGCTTTGGAAAAAGAGATAAAAAGGAGACGATAGTTGCATGAATGTTGCGTATGAAAACTTAGCAAAATCAAATGCTCTGTTTATGTCAGATTATAAAAAGATATTCAGTGATTTTGCAGACAAAGGATGGTATGTACTTGGTGAACAGGTAAAATCATTTGAAGAAGAATTTGCGTCATTTGTCGGAACAAAATATTGTGTCGGTGTCGCTTCCGGTCTGGATGCCCTTATAATAAGCCTTGAATGTTTAAAACTTCCGAAAGGAAGTGATGTTCTTGTTCCTTCTAATACATACATTGCCTCTATTCTTGCTATCGTAAAAGCCGGACTAAATCCAGTTCTTGTTGAGCCTGACAGAAATACCTGCAATATAAACCCTGACTTGCTTGAATCAAGTCTTACGCCAAATACAAAAGCTGTACTCGTTGTTCATTTGTATGGAAAATCCTGTGAAATGGATAAAATCTGCTCATTCACCCAAAAGCATGGACTAAAACTTATTGAAGACTGTGCCCAATCACATGGTGCAAAGTTTAATAACAAAATGACAGGCTCCTTTGGCAATGCCGGCGCATTCAGTTTTTATCCGACAAAAAATCTTGGTGCTTTGGGAGATGCCGGAGCCATTTGTACAGATGACGAAGAACTGGCAGATATGGCTAGAGCATGGCGTAATTATGGTTCAGAAAAACATTATCACAACAAATATACCGGGTTAAACTCTCGCTTGGATGAGATACAAGCCGCTTTTCTAAGAATAAAACTTAGACACATCGACAAAATAACAACAAAAAAAAGACAACTTGCCAAGTTATACCTTGAAGGTTTAGATAAAAATAAATTCAAGCTTCCTATTACAAATGAAAAATATTTCGATGTATATCATATATTTCAGATTCAAACAGATAAAAGAGATGAACTGAAAAATTACCTTCTGAACAACGGTATAAAAACAGAAATTCATTATCCTGTTGCACCAATAAATCAAGAAGGCTACAAAGAAATTTTTAAACTACAGGAAGAAACTCCAATTGCGGAACAAATAGCAAAATCAGTTTTAAGCCTTCCGATTTCTTTTGGAACAACAGAAGATGAACTTAAGTATGTTATTGATATTATGAATAAATTTTAGGGAAGAAAAATGAAACTTTCAATTTGTATTCCAGTTTACAATGGTGCTGACACAATTGTTGAACTGATAGATAAACTTCAAAAAGTATTTGCGGAAATTGACTTTGAAATCGTAATGGCAAATGATGGAAGTCATGATAACAGTTCAAAAGTTTGTAAAGAGCTTACAGAAAAATATAGCAACATTCGTTTTATAAATTTAAGACGAAATTATGGCGAACACAATGCCGTAATGTGCTGCTTAAACTATTGCACAGGAGATTATGCTGTTATCATAGATGATGACCTTCAAAATCCTCCGGAAGAAATCTTCAAACTTTTAGACGAAATAAAAAAAGGCTATGATGTTGTATATGCAAAATATCATCATAAAAAACATAATTTTTTCAGAAACTTTGGAAGCAAAATAAATGATATTTTTGCAACTTGGCTTATGGGAAAACCAAAAAATCTTTATCTTTGTAGTTTTAAAATAGTAAACAGAGCTATTATAAATGAAATAATTAAATATAAAGGACCATTTCCTTATATAGACGGACTTATCCTAAGGGCAACAGATAATATTAGTTCCGTGTATGTTGAACATAAATCAAGAACCTCTGGTCATTCAAACTATACACTTGCTAAACTAGTTCATCTCTGGCTTAGTATGTTTGTAAATTTTTCTATAAAGCCTATGCGGATGATGATGTCAATAGGAGCATTTGTATTACTTAGTTCTCTTGCACTTTCGGTTTACTTTATTTTGGATAAAATTTTTCATCCAGATATAGCAAGCGGTTGGACATCACTTGTTTGTATTATACTGTTCGTCGGTGGACTTCAGACAATTTTTTTGGGTCTTATAGGAGAATATATTGGAAAAAACTATTTAGATCAAAATGGAACACCTCAATGGACTGTAAAAGAAGTTATTAAATCAAAAGAAATAAAGGATTAAATATTATGGCATCAAAAGAACTTTTTAGAATAATAAATTTTAAGGATTTGGGCGATGAACGAGGTAAATTGGTCGTCATCGAGGGAAAACATGATATACCATTTGAAATAGCACGTGTTTTTTATATTTATGGCTCTGATTCGGATATTATACGTGGAAAACACGCAAATCGTAATTCTGAGTTTGTACTTGTTAATGTTGCCGGAAAATCAAAAGTAATGATAACAGATGGTTATGATAAAAAAATAGTAGAACTCATAGAACCTATGGAAGCCGTTTATATTCCAAAAATGATTTGGAAAGAAATGTATGATTTTTCAGAAGATTCTGTTC
>CAVGBY010000187.1:0-3199 GCA_963627355.1 uncultured Prevotella sp.
GGATTCTACAGATACGCATATTTTAAGGCTCACAGAATTTTATGATTCAATGATAGGCTACAATGGAATAAAAGCCAGGCTGATGTATAGCTATAATTATAATAAAAAAATATTTTTTATTGCGGACGTATTATATCAGTATATAAAAGCCAATGGAAAATCCGGTTCCAAAGGAATAGGGGAAAAAATAAAGTTACTGAAACAAAAGATTTATCAAGAGCAATTTGTGACTATTGCTATAGAATGTCATTTGGTGTCGGATATAATTTTTTCTGATAAAATAAAAAATCCCGCCGGAACAGAAAAAACTTCCATCTAGGCGGGATTTTTGTAAGTTTTCAGTTTTAAAAAGCGATTAAGCCTGACCTGCTGAACCGAATGCTTTGCAAAGGTCAATTACTTTTGCTGTGATTGCATCGAAACCTGGTTTAAGGAGTTTTCGTGGATCGTATCCTTTTCCTTCCTTGTCTTTTCCGGCTTCAACGTATTTGCGTGTCGCAGCCGCGAATTCAAGCTGGAGCTCTGTGTTGATGTTTACTTTTGAAACACCAAGAGTTACAGCCTTGTGAACCTGGTCAAAAGGAATTCCTGAGCCACCGTGAAGAACAAGTGGTTTTCCTTCTACAGCATTGTTGATTTCGCCAAGGCGGTCAAAGTTCAGTCCTGCCCAGTTCTCTGGATAAACACCGTGGATGTTACCGATTCCGGCAGCAAGGAAGTCAACGCCAAGAGCGGCGATTTTTTTACATTCTTCTGGATCTGCAAGCTCACCGTTAGAGGCAACTCCGTCCTCAACACCGCCGATTCCGCCAACCTCACATTCAACAGACATGCCTTTTGCGTGCGCAAGCTCAATGATTTCCTTTGACTTTGCAACATTTTCATCAAAATCAAAATGTGAACCGTCGAACATTACAGAAGTAAATCCAGCCTCGATAACTTTCTTTGCGCCTTCGTAAGTTCCATGGTCAAGGTGAAGCGCTACAGGAACTGTGATTCCCATTGATTCATAAAGGTCTTTTACAAGATTTACAACTGTCTTGTATCCGCCCATGTATTTTGCCGCGCCTTCAGAAACCTGAATGATAGCAGGTGATTTTGCTTCCTGGATACCAGCAAGAATAGATTTTGTCCATTCAAGGTTATTTGTGTTGAACGCAGGAATTGCGTAGTGACCAGCGTGAGCTTTTTTTACCATTTCCACTGCTGAAACCAATGCCATTTTATGACCTCCAAAAATATTTCGATAATCGTGCAACTCATGACCTTGCACGGTTCCTTCGGAAACTTTTAAAATTCCCGGATATTTTTTATCCTATCACAATTTCTGATGATTGAAAATCAGTAAGAAGCGTTTTTTTATTGGTAAACAATTTGACAAATGATAATACTGTAAATATAATTATAATGGCTTATCAAGAATTGATTTTCTTAATTTTTGAACAAGTAAAAATTGTAAACATTAAATATATTTATTCCGATAATCTTGAATGATACATTCCATTTTCGGAATGTAATATGGTATAAGGAGTTTTACATGAAAAAGGGCTTGATGGTCTTTGTAAATCTTGCACTGCTTTTGGCGCTTTGCATTCCGGCATTCAGTCAGCCAAACTCAAAAAGTGTTGAAACATTCACTATTGATAACTTTGACACAGAAAAAGAATGGACCTGGACAGTAAATGCCAGCCGTTTTGTTGCAGAAGGATATCCAAAGTTTAGTTATTTCACTGGAATTCCTAATTCTTTGAAACAGTTCCAGCCTGCTGATGTTGAACCGAAAGTTCTTGGCATAAATGCCGCTTTCAACCGAAAAGGTGACAACTGGCTGGAAGTTATTCCTATGAAAGATGGAAAAACTTATGAGCCGCCTTTTGTCGGCAATGTTGACCACCTTGATTTCTGGGTTTGGGGTGCAAATTATCTCTATTATCTTGAAGTTATGATTCGTGACGCGGATGGACGTGTTCATGTTCTGCCTGTATGCAATACACGCTTTAACGGATGGAAGAATGTTATTGTAAAAATTCCTGGATGGATAAGTCAACATTCAAGACTTCGTTCCGGTCCAAGAAATCTTTCTTTTGTTGGATTCAGAATCCGTTCTGATGCCGCGGAATATGTTGATGACTTTACAATTTATTTTGACAACCTTAAGTATATGTCTAACTCTTTGTCATACATCTATGATGGTTATGAGCTGCAGAATCAGGATTTTAGCGGGGCTGAAACTGGTTCAAGTGCCGGTAATTCTGGATCATCTTCATCAACTTCTACTTCGGAGGCTAAATAATAATGAAAAAGTTTCTTTTGTCAGTTTTAGTTGCGGCGGCCGCTTGCGCGGTTTTTGCCCAGAATAGTATTGTTGATGAGCCTAACCCGGAAACAGTAGGAAATGATTCTGCAATGCAGGCGTTGCGCGAATTGTCTTTGGACAGGTTTGAACGTGACGGCTCGTGGTTTGTTCATATGTCACCTGATTACGGTGTGATTTCTGCCCGTAATTTTGAAGGTTCTCCTGCAATGAAAGAGCCTTTGAAAGGCGATGAGGATGCTGAGGATACTCAGGTTCTTGGTGTAAAGGTTGAGTTTTTCCGTCGTGGTGTAAATTCTTTCTACATTACAGCGCAGAGGCCAATCGCTATTGAAGGTGTTACAAAGACTGTTTCTGTCTGGGTTTGCGGACGCAATCAGGGACATGATATGTATCTTCTGGTAGAAGACTACTTTGGCCGCAGTTATGAGCTTTATATGGGCAATCTTGGATTCTCTGGATGGAAAAAGTTGACGGCAGTTGTTCCGCCAAGTCCGGACAGTGAGCACGGAATTGTTCAGCACAGCGCATATTATGGGGATAAACCGGGACTTCGTATTATCGGTTTCCGCGTAGATTGTAGCCCAATGCTTGCCCGTGGCACATATTATATGTATCTTGACGATCTCCGTTGTGTAACAGATCTTTATGATTTGGAAAACCGCGATGTTGATGATATGTCTGATGCATGGTAATTTAAGATAATTGCTAAACGGAACTGTCTGGTAAGTAGTGTCATGCTGAATTTATTTCAGCATTTGGCTATGAAACGAATTTAACAGACAGTTCCTTTTTTTTATTTTTTTAACTTTTCTGATATTTTGTAGAACTTTGTCCGTCCTTTTGTTTCAGTCTGTTCAAAGATATTCATTCTTACAAAAAGCC
>CAVGBY010000188.1:0-3090 GCA_963627355.1 uncultured Prevotella sp.
TCTGGTAAGTTACTGCCGACTTCCAGATTTGAATTCCGTCTGAATCTGAACAAATTTGTTCCTTCAGATTTCCAGAGTCATCATAAACATTTACAATCTTGTTTATAACAGAATCCCTTGCCGTAAGTTCTGAGGATTCAACTGTTTTTCCGGCTGCGTCAAGAATGTATGTGTATTTTGTGCTTGGCGTTCGAAAATATTCTCCAAATTTTGAAACTATTGAAAAATCAGTTCTTGTTACGCTTTTTGCTCCATTTTTGATTTGTGCTTCAGATGCAATGTCGTAGGCGAACAACAAAGAACCTGCTAAAGCAACACACAAAGAGGAAATAATTTTTTTCATAAAGCCTCCAAATATGTATATTATAAACTCTTGTTTGAATATTTGTCAAAATTCTATTGAGTATGATAGAATAAACAAAATGAATTTTTATGAACTGAAAGCATTTGTTGTTTTGAGCAAGCAGCTGCATTTTGCAAAGACAGCGGAAGAAATCAACATAAGTCCGTCTGCGTTAAGCCGGATTATCACGCGGCTGGAGGAAGAAACCGGAACTGATTTGATTGACCGTTCAAACCGAAAAGTTGAGCTTACGCCAAACGGAAAACTTTTTGCGGAATTTGCCCACGAAACTTTGGAAAAACAGGCTGACCTTTTTGCGGCTTTTAATGGCGACAAGAATAAGATAACAGGAACGCTTCATGTTTATGCTTCTGTAACGGCGTGCTACGTGATTTTGCCGCTTTTTATAAAAAAACTTTCAGAAAATTATCCAGGAATTCAGTTTGTTCTGGAAACCGGTGATCCTGCCGGTGCGATTCCTGCGGTTAGGGAAGGACGCGCAAATCTGGCGGTTGCCGCAATTCCCGAAGATGGACTTTCTTATATGGAAACGATAAGTGTCTGCCGTTCGCCGCTGATTTTTGCCGCAAGCAATTCAATCAATTTTCATGCAAATAATGGTTCCCCCCAGGATTTTATTTCTTCTGTTCCGCTTATTCTTCCAAAAACAGGGTTGGCGCGCCGTCGTTTTGATGAATGGACAAAAAGCCGCAATGTAAAACCGATTATCGCGGCAGAAACCGAAGGAAACGAGGCGATTTTGGCTCTTGCCCAGCTTGGAATTGGCATGGGGCTTGTTCCGGAAATTGTTTTGCAGAATGGACATTATGCGGAAAGTTTTACGACTCATTCCGCAGGAAACATTCTTGGCTACTACGACATCGGTTTTATCCGCCGGAGCGAAATTTACGGAACTCAGAGCAGCCGTAGGATTCAGCAGGCGGTCAGCGACATTTTACATTCAACAGACTGGAAAAATTTAAGGTAAACAGGAAACGTATGACACACGAACAATATGAGGCTGTAAAAGAATTCAGAAATAGTTTTAAGGTAAAAATTGAAGAATGGAATAAGGCCGCTCCGGATTTAAAGGAATTCCAGCAGGCCGCCGCAAAAGAGTCTAAAACTCCCGGGTATCCGTTTGAAACTCCGATTGTCTATAACCGCGCGTTGGATGAAATTTCAGAGAATGACGAGATAAAACTTTTTGTGATTGGCGATAATCCCGGAAAAGACGAGCAGCTTTTTAAAAACAACAGATACCTTGTGGGGCAGGCCGGAAAACTTGGCGAAGGATTTTTTAGAAAGAACCCTGAACTTGAGATTGATTTTAGAAAAAATGTGATAATCTTGAACAAGACCCCTGTTCATTCGGCAAAGACCGCTCAGTTAAAATATATCGCAAAAAGTGGCGGTCAAAAAATTGCCAATTTAATAGAAGAAACTGAACTTTGGATGGCAAAAGAAACGGCGGAGCTTGCAAAAAAACTGGATTCAGAGATTTGGCTTGTTGGCTACAGCGAATTAAAGCCAAAAGGAATTTTTACAAAATACCGCGACCAGCTAAAAAAATACGCAGACTGGAACAAAATCTTTGTGTACCAGCATTTTTCGATGAACAGATTTTCAATTGATTTAAAGAATTTTATGCAATCACACAACGAACTTTCACTAAAAGAAGCGCTTTTTCAGCTTGGCACTTTGCACAAAAACGAGATTTTTTGTTAGGGGGGCTTATGGCTATTCGGCTTCTACACACTTTAATAATGTGATTTGCTTTTTAAATTCTTCATACCATTCTTTTGGAGCTAAAACCGAGTCCTGCATTTCGTGGAATAGTTTATACAATTTGGGGTAAGTTATCTTATTTTTCAAAATTGTTACAAGAAGTTCATTTTCTAACGGAGTAATCATCATTCCGTTTATGACTTCTTCACCATTTTTGCCACCATAATATTCCATTTTTCTGCGGTTACGAAAATCCGAAACAACATTTTTATGCAAGAAATTTGTTATGAATACACAGTAGGATTCTATATTTTTATTAATGAGCATATATTCGCCTAAATGTCTGGAAACTGGTTCCATTTCCATTCGGCGTTGATTTGTTGAGTCTGCTAAAGTTGCTTCGATAAGCAAACTGTGTTTTGGATAACTTTTTTCTGCTTCATATTTAAAGACAATGTCTGCTTCGCCACCTCCAGCGTGTGTCTTTGGCAAAAGGTCGGCTTCGAGTGAAAGATTCATAAATGAAAGGATATTGCCTTTTCGCTTACTGATTTTGTACCATGCGATACCCAAGATGTATTCAAAGATTGTCGGAATATCGGCATTGTCAGTAACAAGTTCTTGAATTTCTTTATCTGCACGTTTTGAAATCAACTGCAAAATGTAGATTAACTGATTATCAGAAAATTTTTCATCGATTAACTTGTTAAAGCGTTTTATTCTTTCATCTGCAACAAATTGTTTCATTTCGCCAATTTTTGAAAATGAAGTTTTATTGTCTTTGTTGATTACAGAAAGAAGTTTTTGTTCATCAAATTTTAGGGACGGTGATATTTCTTCTAATGTTTGTAATTCGTCGAGTTTATCTGATTTCTCATAAGCAAGATTATAAAAATCATCTGGCAAAAGTGAAAAATAATATTTAGGAATCACATCAAATTTTACCTGTTCATCTGCAAAAAGCAATGTGTCTGAAATTTTAAGATAACGGCGATTTAAATCAAAATAATCTTCAAGGG
>CAVGBY010000189.1:0-3012 GCA_963627355.1 uncultured Prevotella sp.
ATAAATAGTATAGCACAGTCAGATTTTATTTTAAACAATTATATGCTATTTCAGCGACTTTTTGCTCAGCCTCTTTTTTGGATTTCCCTGTAGCCGGTCCGTAAACATTGTCGCCAAGAATAACATTTACCGTAAAAATCTGGGCATGATCCGGTCCTGAAACACCTAAAAGTTCGTAACGGGGCGCCTGCTTGCATTTTTTCTGGTAAAGTTCCTGCAGAAGTGTCTTAAAATCCTTTCCGCCAAATTCCTGGACTTTCCGTATTTCCGGCACAATAAAGGAAAGAACATATTTTTCACAAGCATTGTAACCGGAATCCAGATAATACGCGCCGATAATCGCCTCCATGCAGTCAGCAATAATCGCGGGCTTTTTCCGCCCCCCGCTAAGTTCCTCGCCATGACCGAGCACCAGCATTCTATCAATTCCAAACTGCAGCCCGATTGGAGCAAGCGTCTTTTCAGAAACAACAACGCCCTTTATCTTAGCCAAATCGCCTTCCGCATGGGTTCGGCTCATGTCATTGTAAAGAAAATCCGCCGTAGCCAGCCCCAGAACAGAATCCCCAAGAAATTCCAGCCGCTCATTGTTATACAGCCTTGCAGAATGATTTTCATTTGAATAAGAGCAATGATGGAAAGCCAAATCCAAAAGCTCAAGATTTTTAAATTTTAAGCCAAGCGGCCTGCAAAATTCTAAAAGCGCCCGTTTACGTTCAGAAGAAATTATCTTTTTCATCACAGAAACTATAATTTTAACAAAAAAAAAACACAAGCATAAAGCCTGTGTTTTTGCACATAACAATAAATCAGTTTACTGCTGTGACTTGATGAAATCGTAAGCATCACGAACAGTTTCAAATTCGTTAGCCTTTTCATCAGGAATGCTTACGCCAAGTTCTTCTTCGATAGCATAAACAAGCTCATATGTGTCAAGGCTGTCTGCACCAAGATCACCACGGAATGATGAGTCAAGAGTGATTTTTGATTCATCAATATCCAATTTTTCAGCGATAAGCTTTTTGATTTTTTCGAACAATTCGTCCATATTTTTCCCCTTAATTTAGCCGTTTGATTCAGGTGTGATAACCTGGCGTCCGCGGTAGAATCCGCATTTAGGACAAACACGATGCGACTGGATCAAGTTGCCACAGTTGTTACATTCAACAAGCTGAGGAGATACCAAACGCATATTGATTGACTGGCGTCTTTTTGTAACGGCTTTAGATGTTTTCGATCTAGGTACTGCCATTTATAAACCTCACTAATAAGATTATTATCTGATTTACTGCGGTCTATAATACAACAGTTCGAATCAGTATGTCAATAAAGTATAACAGATTAAGATAAAATGTCAACCAAATAAAAAAGTGCACAAAGCATAAAATCCCGGGGGCAAGAATTAATATTTCTGCTCCAGAGCCTTCTGGACAACCGCAGGAACCATTCCCGAAATATCGCCCTTGAACTGCGCAAGCTCCTTGATTGCACTGCTTTTTAAGAGAATATATTTCTGGTCTGTCGGAATAAACATAGTTTCAATTTCCGGATTCAAGTTGTGGTTCATAAGGGAAAGGTCAAATTCATAGGAAAAATCTGTGGCGTTCCGGATTCCCCGCACAAGAACCTTCGCATTGTTCTCAACGGCATACCGGACAATCAGCCCTGAATACGTGTGTACAGTCACATTCTTATACGGTTTTACAAGCTCAGCAAGCATAGAAAGCCTTTCTTCCGCAGTGAAAAGACATTTTTTTGAGCTGTTGACGGCAATCACAACATCAATCTCATCAAAAATCCTGCTGGCACGCTGAATTATGTTCATATGTCCGTTTGTCGGCGGATCAAACGACCCTGGAAAAATAGCTTTTGTCATACAAAAAGAAATTACTTTGTTTGACGAAAAGATACAAGCGTTGTAAGATACAAAATATGTTAAGTAAAATATTTTTCGCAATTATTTCAACATTTTTTCTATTTAATGTTGTGAACTGCAACTCAACAAAGACTGAAGTCAGACAGCCAGAAAAGGTTATTTCCGCCGAAAAAAACGTGGAGCAGACAAAATCAGAGGATGAATTTGACCGTTCGACCCATGGCGTAGAAATCACAAGAGAGGAATTCACCGCGGACAAAAACGAGATTCTTCAAATCATAAAAGAGCTTTCAACAATAATGGCTGCCTATGACTTTAACTCATGGATGAACTATATTGATCCGGAATCGCTGGACTACTGGTCAAATCCGCGAAATCTTCTGAATGCGTCAAAAAGGCTTCCTTCAAAAATCCGGCTCTCAAACCTTAATGACTACTTCCGGTATGTTTTTGTTCCATCAAGAAAAGGCCGTTCCGTAGAGGAAATCCGGTATATCTCGCGCGACTCCGTAAAAGCCGTTCAGCCGATGCAGGACAGGGATATAGTTTACTATAATTTTGTACGAATAAACGGAAAATGGATGGTGAACATTCCAGAACTCCAAAATTAGACAAAAACTCAAAAACAGATTTGTTGATTTTATCAGATAGTTAATTTATAATTTACTGTACACAGAAAAAAAATGTGTTTTCCAGGAGGAAAATTTAATGGAAATGACAAAAAAACTCGTTCTTGCGGCTGGATGTATTTTTATGACATCATTGATTTTCGCGCAGGAACAGAAAGTTCAGAAAGCAAATACAGCATCTTCAAAATCAGAAACTTCAGTAGAAGAGGAATATATGAGCGATGTTGACGGTGTTGTAATCCTAAGCCTTGCCCAGTCAGATGAATACGACAACAAGCTTGTTGCCATGCAGTTTCTGGAAGAAGCCGTTAACAGCGGAAATTCTTCCCCGGATGTAATGAAGGCACTGAACCAGCTCGCGGGCGAAGGAATCACTTCTCAGGCAAGAACAAACGGCCGCCTTATGAACAACTTTCCTGACATCCGCCGTCGCGCGTGTCTTGCCCTTGGAAAAATCAAGACTGAAGAATCAAAAAATTATCTGGTAAAAGTCACGCTCGCAGAAAA
>CAVGBY010000190.1:0-2958 GCA_963627355.1 uncultured Prevotella sp.
GGTCGGCATTTTATTTCGTTTTACAGAAATGCTGAAATTTTCAGAGGAGATTGTGTCGGTGTCAATTTTTACAGATTTTTCAAGAAGATTTATTTCAAGCGAATGCCATTTTCCGTCGGTCCTGTTAAAAATTTCCAGCGCTTTTTCATAGAATTTTAGGTTTACGGCTTCCGTTCCATTTTCAGAAAGAACTGCGGCATCTTTATCAAGAATAAGGTTGAATTCCTTAAAATTTGCGTCCTTATAGTAAAACTTTAAATATTTATAGGAAGAAATGTCTGTTTCGTTCAGAAATTTTCCAAAAATGATATTCCCGTCATCCTGCTCCAGCGAAGAGTCAAAATCCCACGAGATTTTTTGCGCAAGATTGTCATCTTTGTTGAATATTTTTTTTTCAGGAATTGAATTGTCTTTTATCTGCTCCGTTTTTACATTCGTTTTTTCCGCGGCGCAGACAGAAATTCCTTCTGGAACTGTCTCATACGGTCCTGCATAAATAATTCCATGCAGAAGTTCCGGCGTTTCTGAATTTGATTTTACAATAAGCCGCGCATCATGATAAACCGAAAGATAACTTTTGTCGTAACCGGTAAGCGGAATTTCTGCGGTTTGCCAGCCGTTTGCCGTGCTTTTCTCAGAATTTTCCGCGCCAAGATAAATTTCCCTATCAAGATTTAGATGCCATGTCGGAATTTTCTCTGATTCTTCCGCGTCTGGCTCGTCATCCGCCTGAACTCCAAGTTGAAGATAAATATCCAGGGTTTCTGGAATTTTTTCTGTAAACTGCAGCGCAATCCTAAAAACAGAAGATGACGGCAAGATATAGCCGGCTGAAAGTTTGATGTTGCAGGCTGCCCAGGCATTTTTTAGGCTGGACTCTGAATTTTCTTCCGTGGCCGGGAAATTCCATTCAAGAGGAATTTTATATCCGGAAACGTATGAATCTTTTTCGCCGTTTTCACAGGTTTCACGTACTGTAAAATTTTTTGTAGAGTCAAGTTTCTCCGCTGTTTCATTTGAGTCCGGCCGTGGATTCAGAACTGGAATCTGGTTGTCATCCAGGTCAAATCCGGAAGATTTTTCAAGATACCAGGTTGTCGGCTCGGCATTTTCAAAACCGCTGATTCTGTATTTGTCTGTAACATCAAGTTTTTCGTAGACTGCCGCAGCCGCTGTTGAAAATTTAAGGTTTTCTGTTGAATAGTCAATTCCTGTTGAAAAGGCCGCATAACCGCCTGCGTTCCTGTTGTATTCAGAGTATTCCGCGAATGGCGAAACCGTCCAGTTTGCCGCAAGCGAGACGTCCGCAGAAAAATTCTGGTTAAAAAAATATTTAAATGCCGCCTGGCTTGCGATAGCCCCTGATTTTTTGTCGCCAGAAGTTTCATTCCATGTTATATAAATTTTATCCATGTCGGAAACTGAAAAATTCAATTTTACAGTTCCAGACTCGTTGTCGTACTCAGCGCCGGAAGTTAAAATTCCATTCTTGTAGACTTTTACAGAATTTGATTCAGCATTTGTTCCTATGTTGTACGTTGAAACAGGATTGTATTTTTGGACAATGATTTTTAAGTCTGAATTTAGCGGTGTGTTCAGATAAGCCTGCGGAATTTTTTTTGCCAGCGGAAATCTGTTCCGCGCGCTGAAGTCCTCCCCGGAATTTTCATCTGTGTAGATTTTTGCAAAACTGTGCTTTGTGTTCACAAAATCTGATGAGGTGAAATTTTCAAAATCTTCTGTAATTTCAATTGAAAAATCAGAGGAATTTTCTTCTGAGTAGATGCTTCCGATTTTTACTTTTGCGGAGCTTGAAAGACCTAAGTCGTAGTAATTTGCGCATAAAAAGGGAGAAAATCCTGTGGCTTCCTGTAAAATAAGCGCCTCGTTGTTTTCAATGCTGGTTGTAAGGGCGTTTGTGTATTTTGAAAGTTTTATTTTTTCACCAAAAAACTGCTGGATTTCCTTTAAAAAAGAAATATCTTCTCCGCTTGTTGAGTCATCGTATCCGCCAAGAAAGGAATTTATGTTTTCTGCGTAAAAAGTCACAAGAATCGCCGGACGTTTTCCGTTTTTTTTGGCTACGCCCGCATCGCCAGAGATTATCAGCTGTTTTTTTGACTCGACTGTTAAAAATTCATCCTTTGACAGCTTTTTGAATTTCCGTTTTTTTCCGTCGGTGTAATTTCCTGATGAATTTTCAACAAAAATTTCCCTGATGTTTTGAATCAGTTTTTCAGGCAGAACAAAAAATTGCCCCATTATAAAATTTGAAAGCTCAACATAACCGGTTGAAACGCTGTTTTTTCCGTAAAAAGTCGCATCGTGCTGCTCTGTCATATCGTAGCGGAACGCAAAATCAGCGACCCATTTTTTTGAAAAAGGTGATTCAAAATGCGCGGAAATTCCTGGAGCCTGGTTTTCGCCGCCTCCGATACTTCTGTTAAAAAGGCTCATCGAATAAAAATCCGGGAAAACTATGTTCCTGTTCGAGATTTTAAATTCCTTAAGCGGATTTTCTGGTTTTCCATAAAAACCTGCGGAAACCGTGTTTTTTGTAAATTCATCCGCAAAATCTGTCTTAAAATACCATTGCTTGTTCAGCATAAACAAAAGTGAAAGGTCAACCTGCTGCTTAAAGACAAAATTTGGCGTTGAGCTGTTCAATCCATTTTTGGAACTGTAAGTTGAGTTAAAAACTCCTTCCATTTCGCCGTTCCACCAGCCGTCCGCAAGAAAAATAATCTCGTTGTCGTGGATATTAAAATTAAAGATTGAAGCCGGAGATTCTTCTGGAAACGGAATCAGAAGGGAAGAAGAGTTTATAGAGCCCGCGCTTTCCGACTCGTTCTTAAAAATATATTCCTCCGCGTCTGCGTTTCTGTTTGAAAAAGAAAAAAATGCCGTAATAATCAGCGGAATTATTTTAAGTTTTGTTTTTAGCGTCCGCGCCTTTTG
>CAVGBY010000191.1:0-2955 GCA_963627355.1 uncultured Prevotella sp.
TTTTGTAAAAGAAAAACGCTCTGACCTGTCCCAAAAAACGAACGATTTTTTGGACAGAAAAAGTCGCCCTTTACTTTCATAGATTTATTCGCAGGGGCGGGTGGACTTTCTCTTGGTTTAGAGCAGGCTGGATTTACGCCTATCTTTGTAAATGAGATAGTTCCTCAATTTAATGAAACATATAGAAAAAATAGAAATCTCTCTGATGAACAATATTTTGTTGGCGACATAAAAAAACTGAATGAAAAAATTGATGAATATTTGCCACGGTTCAAAGATGCTGATTTGGTCTGTGGAGGTCCGCCTTGTCAAGGCTTCTCAATGGCAAATCGTCAAAGAATCATTGATGACCCACGAAATCAGCTTTACAAAGAGTATTTAAAACTTCTTTCAGTTGTTCAACCAAAGTTTTTCATTATGGAAAACGTTCGGGGAATGAGCAACAAATGGAATGAAATAAGAGAAAATTTTGAAACATATCTAAATGGCGATACTGCCAAGAAATATCAGTTTTCTTCTCATCTTCTTTATGCAGAAGATTTTGGAGTTCCTCAACATAGAGAGAGATTTATTGTCATTGGAAACAGAATTGGGATTTCTCCAGAGACAGTTTTCGATGAAATTTTTAAGAATAAGAAAAAGCCTTTTGTTTTAAAAAATGCTCTTGAAGGGCTTCCAAAACTTGGAATTAAAAAAATCAAAGGCAAAAATAATATTGAAGATGATGACAGTGGTTATACAGAATGTGATTTTACATATAAGAGAAATGATTTTTATTGCTTCATAAATGGCAATAGAAAAATTGAAAAACTTTATAACCATAAGAATCGTTATAACAATTCGCGCGATATAGAAATTTATAGCCGGCTTCCACAAGGCGCGAATTCTTTACATAAGTCTATTGAAGACATCATGCCGTATAAAAGCCGGAATGACATCTTTAAAGATAAGTATTTTAAACTCGAAGAAAATAAAATCTGCAAAACAATAACTTCTCACATGCGGTTTGACTGCAATATGTACATTCATCCCTTGTACGCTCGCGGTCTAACTCCAAGAGAAGCAGCACGAATTCAAACATTTCCAGATGATTACATTTTTTATGGTCCACAAAATAGCTGGTATGCGCAAATTGGAAACGCTGTTCCTGTAAAGCTTGCCTGTGCAATTGGCAAAGGAATTGCAAAATTCCTATGAGGCACGTTGAACTATTTTCGGGAATTGGCGGATTTAGGCAGGCTTTAAATTTAATACAAAAGGATTTTGGAATTTCTTTTGAAAGTGCTGGTTTTTCTGAAATTGAAAAGAATGCCATTGCGACTTACAAAGCCAATTATGATACTGCTAATGAAATTGAAATGGGAGATATAGTTTCATTTAATTCAGATGAAGCAAATATAAGAAATCTTCATTTTGATTTGCTTACAGGAGGTTTTCCTTGTCAGCCGTTCAGTATGATGGGGGCGCAAAGAGGATTTTCAGATACTCGTGGAACAATGTTTTTTGAAATTGAAAAAATTTTGCGTGTTAAAAAAGAGCAGGGAGAACAAATCCCTTTTGTAATTTTGGAGAATGTTAAAAATCTCTATACACATGATAAAGGAAATACTTTTAGAACTATAAAAAAACATCTAGAAAACCTTGGATATTCTTTTTTTTCTAGCATTTTTAATACTGAAAATTTTGCACTTGCTCAAAAACGTAATCGAATCATTATGTTTGCAACAACAAAGGGGATACCAGATGATTTTGATTTTTCGGCAGAAAGAATAAGACAAGTTTTCGATGAGCACATAGAAGAATTTCAATCAATTTATAAACAAAAAACGACACTTGATGTTTTGGATAAAGAAGTTCCAGAAAAATATTTTTTAAGTGCAAGATTAAAACCTACCATTTTATCAAACGGAACAGCCGGGTTTAAATCGAATTCAAAAATCAATCTTTTAACAGCCAGACCTTTGTGTGCGACTATGCACAAAATGCACAGAGCTTGCCAAGATAATTATTTTAGTCAGGAATTTATAACTTCAAAAGACCCGATTGCGTATCTTCAACATGAATATACAAAAGATGAAGAGGCGACTCATCACATAAGGAAATTGACACCAGAAGAAGCGTTTAATTTGCAAGGTTTTCCAAAGGATTTTTGTATAAAACCTCGTGAAATAAAAATTTCTGATAGTGCTTTATATAAGCAAGCTGGAAATGCGGTTAGCGTAAATGTTATTTATGCAATCATTTATTACTTATTTGTAAATCAAAAATTGGGAGTGTAGAAATTATGGAAAAAATTGAATGGCATATAAAAAATCAAAATGCAAAATATAAATTTTCAGAAAATCTTTCAAAGGAATCCAGCATAAATATTTCAAAAGAGATTTTTGATTTTTTAGGAGCAAAGCAAAATGGAGATATTGTCACAGTCATTCTTAGAAAAAGAGATTTTTTGCTTGCCTTTTCTAAAATGATTTCAAATCTTCCCCTATATTATTATAAAAACGGCTCTCAAAAGGCCGATTTTACATCTGATTTTTTTGAAACAAATTATAATGAAATTATAGAAAATTTTGGTGAGAAAGAATTAATTCAATATGAACTAAAAATTAGAATCAATGATGAAAGTACAACTCGATATTATCTTTACAGAATGGACGGTACAAAGAATTTTATTATTCGGGATTTTTTAATCGGAGAAAATTCTACATTAAATTTTATAAAAGATAATGGTGAAATAATAATCGAGCCTATTATAAATATTGCAGGAAAAGAAAATGCAGGGCTAGAACAATCTTATTCTCCAAAAGCTACAAAGGTCGCAGAACCTTACAAACAAATCATCTACTACGGAGTTCCTGGCTGCGGTAAAAGCAATAAAATTGATGAAAAAACAAAGAATGTTCCTGACGAGCAGAAAATGCGGGTTGTGTTCCATCCGGAATATACTAATGCCGA
>CAVGBY010000192.1:0-2887 GCA_963627355.1 uncultured Prevotella sp.
AAAACTGCGCAGTTTGCGTGGAAAAAAAAGTCGGCGGACATTAAACGCGGAGGATGTTTTTATGAAGAAATCGATTTTGTTGCCTGCTGCTATGGCAGTATTTATGGCGATAAGTTTTGTTAGTTGCTCAAACGCAAGTGATGATAGCACTAATGATACAAAAGGCGGGAATAGCAGTGACGGAACTGGCAGTTCTGGCACTTCACTTACAATCACTTATACATCTGTAAAACCAGACGATGCTAATACAGGTGTTGGTGGCTGGGTTGATTTACACCAAGAATATTACACAATGGATGGTTCTGAATATTATCCAAAAGATGTTCCTAGTAAAAAAACGGTAACTGCAACAAGTGAGGCAGAAGGCTACTCTGAGAGTTATGTTCTTACAGCAGAAGATTTGCCTGAATTAAGCCATAAATATCTAACTTTTGCAGGCTGGTACGATGAAAATAACGAAAAAAAAGAAGTGGGCGATTCCATTTTTGCAGATACAACTCTTAATGCTTGTTGGGAAGATGGGAAAAAAACTGGTTCAATCGTATACAAGAGAACAGATGAAGTTAATACCAGTGCAAATAATATTCTTGGCTCTGCATACACATATTCAGGAAACTACAATAAAAGTTTTGGAACTCCAGTTGGAATTCTTGTTCAAAGTAAGTATTACCTTGCTGGCACAGTTAGTTATTTCATTATGAATTTAAATGAATCAAGCGAAAGGCTTTCATGGGCTGAAGAAAACTCAATAGCTGCGACGACAATGTATGATGACTTAAGGTGCAATGGTGTTTCGTCTGATAGTTATGGACGTAATGCTTACTCATATTTGAAAGATGCTAATGCTCCAGCAGTAGAGTATTGCAATGGGCTTGATGACAATGACTTAAAATGGTTTTTGCCTTCGTTAGGTGAAATTAATGGAATCGATTCTGAGCAAGAACTTCAGACTATAAACAATACTCTTAAAAGTTTAAATAAAAATGGAGTATCTGCAAATGAACTTACGGACGGTACCGAAGGTATTTATTGGACTTCATCTGTGGCTCCTCTTGATGCAACATTGGCTCAAGCATGGTACTTACAGAAATATGATTATGTAAAAAGTAAAAAAACAGAAAGTCGTTTTAATCAAAAAGGTATGGATATTATTCCATTGAAGTAAAAGCCGAGACAAACGTTCGCTCCAAAAGTCTGAAAGCGTTTTATGACAAATATAAGCCCGCCCTCAAGAATCCAGTGTTTTTTGTTCCACATATTTTTTTCTTGCTTTTACGCCGTATGCGTAGAAAGTATCGCCGATTGTACTTGAATGGAATAAAATTTTTTGCTAAATTCCTATTAGAAATTAATCAAAGACTTTGAAAAATTTATAATAGGTGTAAAATGAGTTTTAAACGTGATATTTATCTCAAACGTTTGATTGTCCGTGAAAAGAACGGCCTTATAAAAATAATCACAGGAGCAAGGTGTGCAGGCAAGTCTTATTTAATGAACAGGATTTTCTGTGAATATCTTAAAAACAAGGGAGTTTCCGAAAATCAAATTATCAAATTTGCCTTTGATTCTGACGAGGACATAGATTTGCTTGATTCATTTTTTCCAGAAGAAGAAACCCGCCTTATGCAGAAAAACGGAACTTATTTAGTAAATGCCAAAAAATTCCGTGCGTTCATAAAAGAAAAAACAAATGAATGTGGCAGTTTTTATCTGCTTTTGGATGAAGTTCAGTTGCTTGAAAATTTTGTCGGAACATTAAACAGTTTTTTGCGGCATGAAAATTTTGATATTTATGTAACCGGCTCAAACTCAAAATTTCTTTCATCTGATATTATTACGGAATTTAAAGGACGCGGCTCGGAGGTTCATATTTTGCCTTTGAGTTTTTCTGAATATTGCGAAGGCTTGCAGTTAAAACCAGAGGAGGCATGGAAATCCTATATTGTGACAGGCGGAATTCCACTGGTCGCTTTGATGAAAACTGATGAGGAACGTTTTTCTTATTTGAACAATTTGTGCGAGGGAACATATCTAAAAGACATAATTGAACAAAACGGAATCAGAAAGCAGTCTGCGCTTGCAGAAACGTTTGACATGCTTTCTTCTATGATTGGCTCGCCTGTAAATGCTTTAAAGCTTGCCAATACTTTTAAAACGCTTGCAAAGAAGGAAATTACTGACAGCACGATAGCAACTTTTATCGGACATTTTGAAGACGCTTTTTTAGTTTCAAAGGCAAAAAAATTCAATATAAAAGGAAAGAAATATATTTCCTCTCCATTTAAAATTTATTTTGAAGATATAGGAGTTCGTAACGCAAGACTGAATTTCCGTCAGATTGAAGAAACTCACATCATGGAAAACATTTTATATAACGAGCTTCGCTACCGGGGCTTTTTGGTTGATGTGGGCGAGGTGAACATAAATGAAAAAACAGAACGCAGTGATGCCAACGGAAAAAATATCTATGCGCAAAAGCGGCTTGAAGTGGATTTTATAGCCAATTCTGGAAACCAAAAATTTTACATCCAATCAGCTCTTAGCATGGATTCGGCGGAAAAAGAGATTCAGGAAAAAAAATCACTTTACAACATAGGCGATTCCTTTAAGAAAATCGTAATTACAAAAAACAATTTAAAATCTTCTGTCGATGAAAAAGGCATTGTTACAGTAGACTTATTTGATTTTATGCTTAATTTTGATTTTTAATGTTCTCCCTTGCTTTTTTCCAATAAAGCCGGATGGAATAAAGTTCGCCCGCAAGCGTCCAGCGTTTTTGGTCCTGCATATTTTTCCAGGCTTTTACGCCGTAACATCCGCCTATGAATCCGACGGCAGTTCGGTCATGTTCAAGCTTACATTGAATTTTAAAAATTTTGTCTGAAAG
>CAVGBY010000193.1:0-2867 GCA_963627355.1 uncultured Prevotella sp.
AGGTATCAGTCCAAGAATCATCATTTAAATCAGGTTTTGTATATCGTTTCGTAGATTTTACTTCAATGTATTTTACAAATTCCGCCATTTCCCCTTTTTCTGCAATTACAGACTGAATATCATATCCAATTCCTCTTGTTTTTCCCAAAGAGAGGACTTTATTGGAAAGCCTTGTGTTAAATTTTCCTACACGTTGTTTTTCATATTCAAATACAACTTTTTCTCCCTCGTCGCCAAATTCCACAAGACTCGCAGTTTCTTTTTTATTTTCAATCTTTTCAACTGTTTTTTGTTCAGCAGAGAAAAGTAATGCTCTTGATGATGTGGAAAAATTATCTGCCATATCTGATATTTTCCCAAAATATTCGTCCCAATCAGAATAAAACTTTTTTCTGTTTTCTACTGTTGAAATATCATATTTATAAACGTCAAAATCAATGTCTTTATTCCATTTAGATGCAAATATGTCATTCGCTGTTTTTTCTAAAGGATTCAGCACGACATATTTATCTTTTGTAATGCGGATTAAATTTGCAAGTTCAAGATAATTCAACTGCTCTCGTATATGCTGAGTATCATAAGATGGGGCTTTCCCCTCTGTTTTTACTTTTCGCTCGATGCCATTCTTTTTATCATCTGCAATCACATTTAAAACTTCGTCAATGTTTGCATTTCCCTGCAAAACATCAAGCGAATTTAAAACATAATATCCAATATCCGAGGTTGTCAACTTTAAATTTCTTTTTTCTGCTTCTTGCAGCAATTTTATGACAAAAGAATTTGGCCGAAGATTAAGTTTCTTTGCAATTCTATCTTCAAGATTATTTTCCTTATCTAAGCCGTTCGGAAACTGCATTTTATAGCAGACATCTTTAAAAAAAGCCGGCTGGTCATTGTCTTGCAAGAATTTATTTGTTCTTTCAGATTCGTAATAATAGCCATCAGAAGATAGGTAATACATTCCAAACAGTTTTCCTGCTATTTTTGTACGATGATTATCGAGTGTCTTCTTTTTATTCACATCATTTGAAACATCAGATTTTTCCAAAAACACTTCAAAATGTCTATTAAAAAGTCTTGGAAAATCATCTTTTTTGCAAGGACAAATTTCATCTACAACCTTTGCATAGGCAGGCAGCAAATTGTCTATTTCTTTTTGAGATTTTCCCCGAACAATTGAACAGCGATATTGTTTTGTGTGGTCGTACATTTATCCCTCCAAATATTTCTTTATTTGCAATGCAATCGCTTTAGCCAATAATGGCGGAACGGCATTTCCCACTTGTCTAAGCTGGCTTGTTTTTCCGCCTAAAATTTCAAAATCATCAGGGAACGACTGTAACCTTGCGCTTTCTCTGACTGTCGGAACTCTGTTTGCACGATAATGAAAATGATGATTATGTCCTGTGTCTATCGTAAAACTTGGTTTCTTGCTGTTTAATCGTGTCCATGCAATGTGAACTTTTCTTGTCTGCTGCAAATCCAAAGGTAAATCTTTATAGTTTCCGCCATCTGGAACAAGCGAAATTATATCTCGAGTTTTTTGAGTATGAATCGTGGCAACATGATTTAGAAGTTCCGTCGCATTTTTTCTCATCAATTTCTGATAATCTGATTGAGGCTGAATTTTGTATTCTGAATGTTCAGACAAAACTTCTGTATCTCCGATAAAATCCAAATCCGACAAAGCCTCTGCCGAAGTTACACAGGTATTCTGGCTTTCTGGAAATTCAAATTTTTCCTCGCCAAAAACATCTTTGTTCAAGCCTACAAAAAAGGCTCTGCGTCTTGCCTGCGGAACTCCGTAATCAGAAGCTGAAAGTGTTTTATACGCAACATTATAGCCGATTTCTGTAAAATCTTTTAGTATTGATTCTTTTACAATTCCTCCACCAATTGAAAGAATGTTCGGAACGTTTTCCATGACAAAGACTTTTGGCTTGATTTCATTCACAAGGCGGACAAATGATTTATAAAGCTTGTTTCGCTCGTCATCCACAATTCTTTTTCCGGCAACAGAAAATCCCTGACACGGCGGACCGCCTATTATCAGCGGAATATCGCCGTTTTCTAGTTTTGTAAGTTCAAATATTTTCTCGCTTGAAAGCTCTTTTATATCGCCGCAATAAGCAACTGATTCTGGAAAATTATGTTTATATGTAACAGTCGCGTCTTTCCACACGTCGATTCCAAAGGCGGAAGAAAATCCTGCCTCGGAAAATCCTTTTGTAAAACCGCCGCAGCCGCAGAAGAGATCGATGAATTTTATTTTTGATGAATCTGAATTGCTCACAAAAAACACTATACACACTTTTTGGTAAAATTTCCATAGTGTTTTTTAGATGAGACAGTCGCCAGTTTTTGCAGAGCAAAAACTGGGTAGTGAGCAAAAGTCCGGTTTATTCGACCGTTCGAACCACGCGGAAACCAAGTTCAGTGCTGCTAGTACCGTAAGGATAGTTATTGTAACGTGAGGTAACATCACAATTTGAGTCACTTTTATCCCAAGTGCCACCGTGCCAAGTACGCGTTTTTCCGGAAGAAGCACCGGTTGCCGCTGTGGATTTATCAATAGTTGAATTCCAGTCCCAGCACCATTCGCCGGCGTTTCCGCACATATCGTAAATACCATAGCCGTTGGCTTTTTTACTCTTCACTTCATGGGTTGTGCTTTCTGAGTTGTCCGAGTACCACGTTGTGTCGTCTGCGGTGTCGCTGCCCGCATATGTGTAATTTTCGCCGCCGCGTGCAGCCCATTCCCATTCTGCCTCGGTCGGAAGACGGTAGCCGGTTGCTGTAAAGTCGCAGGTTGCTGCATCCCAGTTTGAATCTGTGCTTGTCGGAATACTTGAATATTCAAAAGTTGA
>CAVGBY010000194.1:0-2810 GCA_963627355.1 uncultured Prevotella sp.
GTCTGCAAGCCGCCATTGCCTTTCTCCTTTTAATGTTTTTAAGATGCCATCTTCAATTCCAACCAATGGTTTCCAGCCTAAGGAATTTAATTTTACTGTAGAAAAAACGGCTTTTGTAATTGGGGTTGTAACTCCTTGAACCACATCATTTGGAATATCAAGAACAACTTTCCTTCCTGCCTTGTCCGCAATCAGCTGAGCAAGCGCTTTTATGGTAAGATTTGACTCTTCATTTGCAACGTTGTAAGCCTGGCAATTTTCACCCTTGAGCAAAATGTAAAGAAGCGCAGAGGCGCAATCATCTGTGTAAATCCATGAACGGAACTGTTTCCCTTCGCTTTTTAAGACAATATCCTCGTCATTTAAAACATTGCGGATAAACTGGGCGTAAACACGGTTGTCGCTTTCTGTAAAACGTGGACCGTACACATGGCATGGACGGGCAATAGAAACATCAACTCCGTATTCTTTCGCATAGCTTACGCACAAAGTTTCGCCTGCACGTTTTGCCATCGGATAGCAGGAACGCGGGCTAAGGGAATTTATATACCCGGAATAATCTTCTGTAAAAATTCTTCCATCACCTTCTCCGTAAATTTCTCCGGAAGAAACGTAAACAAATTTCTTTAAGTTGTGCTTTATCCCATAATCAAGAAGATTTTTCACCCCAAAAAGATTCGATGCCATAACCTCAACCGGCGCAGACTCAAAAAGTTCCGGCGTGGTTCCTCCTGACAAATCAATAATAAAATCAAAAGACAAATCCAAATCTATGACTTTAGTTATATCTAATTTTATAAAATTAAATCTAGAATTATCTCTATATTTTGAAAAAAGTTTTTCAGCACGGTTCTCATTTCTGCCTGATGCAAAAATAGTGAAATTATTTTCAATTGACATCAGAAAATCAACCAAAGCACAACCAATTAATCCAGTTGCACCGGAAATAAGAATATTAGCACCCTTTAATTTAACAAAGTCGTCTTTTAATAAGGAAATCAAATCATTCTTCATCGTTCATCGCTGTCCATAGTATGCATTTTTACCATGTTTTCGTTGATAATGTTTCTGTATTATATATCCAGGCAATTCAGAAGCAGAACAATCTATCATTTTTGTGTAAAGAGCCATTTGACAAATTTCCTCAAGAGTTTTAGCTGTATAGACCGCCTCTTTAGCGCCGTTCCCCCAACAGAATGGCCCATGGCCTCCGACCAAAATCATATTCACAAGTTCAGGAGACAATGAATGATTCTTTAAATAATCAACAATAAGTTTTCCAGTTTCTTTCTCATATTCATTTTGAACAGATTCTTTTGAAAGATACGGCGTACAAGGTATTGAACGTTGGATATGGTCAGCGTGTGTAGTTCCAAAAACCGGAACATCTTTTAATGCCTGAGCCCAACTAGTTGCAAAAGTTGAATGTGTATGCACAATTCCAAAAATATCACACTTCATATTGAGTAAAAATTCTCTATATAAAAAAGCATGAGTTGGTGTATCACTAGACGGATTCAAATTCCCCTCAACAACATTCCCGTCCAAATCCACAACAACAATTTTCTGCAATGTAAGCTCAGAATAAGGAACGCCACTTGGCTTTATCGCAAAAACTCCTTCTGATTTATCAAATGCAGATGCATTGCCCCATGTGAAAATTGCAAGTTTCTGCTTAGGAATTTCAAGATTTGCCTGCAAAGCCTCATTTTTAATCTTTTCGTATTTAGACATCATTCCGCTCCAATTTTATCCAATTCTCTGGAACAGAATTAACAAGAGATTTTAATATCTCTATATCCTCAACTGTCGTTATTTTTATATTCTTCTCAGAACCTGGAACAATATACATTTTCCTACCACCAAGCTCTGCCATCAAAGTACAAGAGGAAACCGAATCTGAAATTCCTTTTGATTTAGCCTCCTCATGAGCCTCAATCAAATCTTTTAACCGAAAAGTCTGAGGAGTCTGAGTTCTTACAAGTTTATCACGGGGAATGCTTATTTCAGACATCAAACCATCCTCACTTTCAAGAATAGCTTCTTTACACTTTATGCCTGTTATGGCATTTCCGTATTTTTCACAAAATGCAATATTTTGAGAAATAATATCTTGCGATATAAGTGGTCTTACAGCATCATGAACCAAAACAATATCATTATCATCGCAGCCTTTTTCTTTCAAACCATAAATTCCATTATGAATTGATTCCTGACCAGTTTTACCTCCGGCAAAAATCCACGCAAGTTTTTTTATATTGAACTGGTTTGCATAAGCCTGAAGAACTGTTTCCCAACCGGCAAGGCATACAACTGCAATTTTATCAATATTAGGATGATTTTCAAAAGCCAGCAAAGTTCTTATTATAATCGGACAATTTTCCACATGCATAAACTGCTTTGGAATGTCCTGCCCCATGCGGTTTCCAATACCGCCTGCTATAATCAACGCTATGTTGCTCATTCTTCCTTACCTCCAATAAGCCTTAAAATCATGTTTTGGAACCTGTTTTTCTTTGGGTGGAAGTTTCATGTAATCGCCATATAAACTTGAAAGATAAACATCATAGCCTTGCATAACCTTGAATTGCCTTCCTTCAAAACTCATATCGACAAATGAGTCAAAAACAGTCCTGGACATTTCCTCTCTTCTACCGTAACCAAAGACTGAACAAGCAACATAGGAAGAAGGATTCGATTCTTTTGCAGAAAACTTGTTTATTTTTTTTGCAAACATATTTGCAGGAAATGGACGGAACAAATAAAAAAGAATAATTCTACAAATTCGCTTTAAAAGCCCCTCTTTTTTA
>CAVGBY010000195.1:0-2782 GCA_963627355.1 uncultured Prevotella sp.
GTCTGCAACAATGAAGAATTTTGCACGAAAATCTTGAAGTTCATAAAATTTATTGAGCGAGTTTATTATATTTGTAGAATGTTCAACTTCATAAAAAGCATTTGGCATTTCACGCTCATTGAACCAAATTGTATCAATTGTTCTTGCCCTGTTTGTTATTTTTGAATATGTAAATTCAGGAATATCTGTAATTGAAGAGATTTCTCCAAGTTTCTTGTCAAGAAACATTTTGTTTTTGTCTTGCATAGGAACATAAGTTTTCAAGTTTTTCATATTTCCTATATCAACAATAAGCCCTTGATAATATGCGTGGGTGAAAACTTCATTTTGCTCTTTGTCATTTTCTTTTATCTGAAATTTCTTCAAAACTGATTCTTTTGATTCTGTCAAAGCCCAAAGACCAGGCTGAATCCTGAAAAATTCTTTTCGTCTTTGAAGATAACATCTTATGCTTTCAAAAGGCGTTTTCGTAATCCAGTTTGAAGTGTCTACATTCTGATTCAGATACGCAAGCGTCGCATATGTTATCAACCTGCGTGTGTTTATTTGCCATATTTTTTCCTTGTTTTTTATGCTGCAATCTTCTCTTCGTTATCTAAATGCTCAGGCTTTTCCCAGCGTGCAATATTTTCCATCAAATGATAGGCATCGCAATACTGTCTTGAATTGTATGGAGGGTCTATATAGACAACATCTGTGGAAATTTCTTTTACAAGTTTATTTGTATCTTCATTGAAGCAATGGTTGTGCTTTAGATTCTGAGTTGGCTCGGGAACACACATTGTAAAAGATTCAGGCAAGTTGGTGTTTTTCCGGTATGCGTCATAATGTCCGCAGGTGTTAGCAATCTTGTCAATTCCATAAAGAAGAGATGTTATAAGCATAGCTCTTTCGCGACTGTTGATTCTGCCGAATAGAAATTCATTTTCAATATTCTCGCGGACAAATCCGATTTTTGAGCAAACTTTGTCAGAAAAATAAGTACCTGAAAAATTCTGTGTCATATAGTTATTTTCAAATGGAATTTCAGAATTATAAAAATTTATATAGTCTTCAATCTTCTGAATGTCAAAATTTTCATCAGAAAACCAAGTCAAATGACAAAGATAGTTGCTGTAGAGAATATCATTTGTATATAGGATTTTATCAGTATAAGCAGAAGATACAGCTCCTGTTCCTGCGAAAATATCAGCAAAAGTTTCAAAATAGCCACATTCTTTTTCAATTACATCATTTATAAATGGTAAAAGACGGTATTTATTACCTAGATAACGGCGATTGTTTATCTTAGTGATTTGCATTTTTCCCCTAGAAGTGTTTTATCCTCTAGATAATATATAGTTTTTTATGAATTTTGACTATTATAAACAAGGAGTGACATCTGAAAATCAACACAAAACTTTTTTCCAAAACTTTATAAAAACCCCAGACATTCTGCTTCCAAAGTTTACTCAAGGATTGTGATTTCTACGCGGCGGTTCAGGGCTTTGCCTTCTGGGGTTGCGTTGTCCGCTACCGGTTTGTGGGAACCGCTTCCTTTTGTTATGAACCGTGTTGCCTGAATTCCTTTTTTTGAAAGGGCTTCTGCTATTGCGCGCGCGCGTTCTGCGGAAAGTTTCATTTCGCCTTTTTCGTATCCTGTGTCTGCCGTGTGTCCTTCCACTAAAAACTGGCTGTTTCCGGCTTCTTTTAGAACTGTGGCAATCTGGTCAAGACGTTTTTCTTCTCCAGGAAGAAGTTCCGCGCTGTCTGCCTTGAACTGAAGATTCTGGATTGTAAGCCTGATTCCTGCCGGTGTGTTTTCAACCTTGATGTTTGAGCTTTTTTCCGCCGAAACCAGTTTTTTTTCAGTCTTTGAAGTAGTTTTTTCATTCTTTTTAGTTCCGTCAGAGCTGGCGACTAGCGGTCTGGATTCGTTTACCGGTTTTTTAAGAGATTCTGTCTCTTCTTTTGAAACAAGCGCGACTCTTTGCAGTGATTCTATGATTCTTGTGCGGTCAACTGCCGGCGGATATTCTGTGAATAAAGAGATAGTTCCCTTAAAAGTTACTGAATTTCCGTCCTTGTAGATAAAATTTTCGTTTACCGCGTCGCGTACAACAATCGCGTAGCCAGTGTCTTTGCTTACATACATTGTTGCGTTGTGGCTTCCGTTCGCGCTTTTTAAATTCTGGTCACCGCCAAAGTCAAAGTAAGAAATTCCATATCGTGTTGCCCATTTTGCGCTGAAGACAAAAACTTCCTCGCCGTGGACAGTTTCATCTCCAATATAAGTGTATAGAACTTCCATTGGAATTTTTGTAAAAACACCCTTGTTCAGCGGGTCAACAGAACGCATAGCCCTTGCCGTCCAGCTGTCGCCTTTTTTGATTTTTGTTTTTGGAAAGGCAGGAAAACTTCTAAAGCTTGGGTATCCGTGGTCTTCAATCATTATAAGATTTCCGTCTAAAGTGATTCTAAAAGTTGAAGGAATTGAATCATGGATTTCCTGTGCGACTGAGATATTCTGATGTCTTGTTCCTTCGTCAACATAAAAACTTCCGTCGTACAAATCTCCGTTGTTTACGACAAATGAACGTACCTCACGGCTTACAAGACCGACGTATTTGTTGTTGTCATATCGGCGTAAATCTGTGCGTTCAACAAGACTGTAATTTCTTCCGCCGCTATACGTTACTTGAACCGGAGCATCCTGCTGCCCGACCGCAACCGCAAATCCCCAAAAAAACAAAAACCACTGCAAAAAAAACTTCTTCATCTAAAATCCCTGTGAAAATTATTC
>CAVGBY010000196.1:0-2321 GCA_963627355.1 uncultured Prevotella sp.
GCCATTCGCAACGACGTGTTCTGAACATAATAAATAGCAAAAGAGTTTTTTCTGCTAATTAAAAATTTTCTTTAACTTTTTACTTTTTTCATTTTTAAAAAGCCTGTCCAAAGTTTCTACTGCAGTATACTTTTTTCCAGAAATCAATAAAGTTCGCGTAATTGAATCTGAGTTATCTTCATAATGATACAAAGGTTTGCCAGTCCACAAAATTTGATTGCAGTTATCAAACAGCCTGTAGAAAAAATCAGAATCTTCTAAATAGCAAATCGACGTGTCATATCTAATGTTTCCAACGTTTCTTCGTCTTATAAGACGAAGAAACGAGAAACCGCCAAGCCCGCCTTCTGTAAAAGTGCTTGCCTTGGCGGTTTCTCGGTTCAGAATTTTATATCGAGAAATTCCTTTTCCATAAAATCCGCAAACACATACGTCAAAATCGCCTGATGTTATGTCTGTATATTGTTCGAAAAGCCAATTGTTCTCGACCCAGTCGTCACTGTCACAGAAAGTGATAAATTCCCCTTTTGCCACATCAAGTCCAGAGTTCCGTGCAGACGAAACTCCGCCATTTTCCTTGTGGATTACAACAAACCGGCTGTCTTTTTGTGAGTATTCATCACAGATTTTTCCGCTCGAGTCTGGAGTGCCGTCGTCAACGCAAATGCATTCCCAGTCTGTAAAAGTCTGTGAAAGAATAGAATCCAAACATCTGCGGATATATTTTTCTACGTTGTAAACAGGTACGATTATGCTTATTTTTGGTGTGTCAGGCATTTAAAATCTCCCGAATATTAAAGTTTGTGTTTGCACTTAAGAAAGGTTCAACCTGGGATTCCAAAACTGAAAAATCTTCTGCATTTTTTAACCAGCGTGAAGGAATATTAAAAATTTTAAAAAGACTGTCCAATCTGCTGTTCATTCCACTCGAGTTTCCTGTAAGCGGAACAACTGCAAACTTCTTTTTAAAAAGCAGACTGAACACGCAACAATGAAAACTGTTTGTAATCACGTATTCTGCGTTGTCTATCAGGTAAAGCCAGTCTTCTATGGTTGCAAAAGTTTTTTTGTATTCATCGCAAAAATTGTTTCCGGAAACATATACGACTTCCAGCCCTCTTTCTTCTGCCCATTTACAGACATAAGCCATGTCAAAATCGCAAGGATTTGAAAGCCTGTACACAAAGACATATTTTTTGTCCTGATTTGCGCTTATGTTATTTTTATAAAGATTCCGGTAGCACTCTGCGCTATTCAACAAGGTCGGGTCGCATCTGAATTCCGCATTTAAAGAACCGCAGTCTCTGCATAATTCAATTCCTGACTCTTCACGAACAGAAACAAAATCAAACTTTTTTAAAAGCGGTGTAATTTCTTTTATAAAATCCTTCTCAAGGCTTGTTATTCCCCAGCTTGCCGCATAGCTCATTCTTTTTGTTTCACTCTTTCCAAAATCAAGAAAGTATGCGTGCAGAATATCCCTGCATTTATAAACCTTGTCCGCATAAAAAGAGAAATTCCAAACCTGGTCACTCCCCACAATGTACACATCTGCCTGCGGCGGGTCGGTTTTTAACTGTTCATAGGATGTGTAGATTTTTTCCGACTGGACTATGTACTTGTTTCTAAAGTCGTTAAAATGGCGGTCGTAAAGTTTTTGTTCGCGTTTTGATTTTTTTTGATTCAGTTTGAAGCGTAAAAATCTGCAAAGTTTTACAGGATTGAACGCCTTGTAAAACTTTAACAAAAGAGAACTTTTTGGGTAATCATCATTAGGATTGTAACGTATTAAAAAAGCATCGTGTCCTGCGTCGCGAAGATACTTTTGAAGCGCATAACACTGCAAAAACTGGCCGTAATTATCGTTTGACCACCAGAAAGTGAGGATTCCGATTTTCATGCAGCAGCCTCCAAATAAGAAAACTGCAAACAGGAGAGTGAAAAGGCTATACACTTATACCCCCCCCCCATTAATTTTTTGCATACAGCCAGAAATCCATTGTTTTGAATTATTTCTGTACTCTTCCATCTTGTTTTTTACAGTGTCGTTATGAATTTCTTCTTCAAAATCAGTTATGTCCGAAATTTTTTCTACATATCGGTTTTGTAGACCTAAAATATTCAGCAAATCTGTAATCCGCTCAGAGCCGTCTTTTATTTTTAACGCACAGAATTTCTTTTCAAAAAGACAGGAAAATGCAGTTCCATGAAAACTTGTTGTAACGACAAAATCAGCATTTGCAATATAACCTGTAAATTCCAAAGGGCTGACCGCGACAACAAACTTCTGTTTTTTACAAAAAATCTTTTTTAACGGCTTT
>CAVGBY010000196.1:2331-2746 GCA_963627355.1 uncultured Prevotella sp.
GCTTTACATAAACCGCCTGAATCACTTTTTTATTTAAACGCCTGCCCAAAAATTCAGCTTCTCTTTCAAAATCTGGATTTTCAGCGACTTTGTAGGCGAAAATGTAATTTTTTTCTTTTGGAACAACAGAAATTTTAAGCCAGTCTTCTTTTGAAAGCAGAAAAACAGGATCGCAGACAACAGAAACACACTTGTTTAAAAGAGCAAGTTTTTTAGCCAAAGTTTTTTCCCTGACGCTGACAAAAGAGAATGAATCCAACATTTTTTTTACATCTTCTGTAAGCTCAAGTTTATTGCCATCACTTGCGCCGTATGCAATTTTTGTTCCGTTAAAACCTTGTCCTAAATATGTTTTATCAAGGCAGGAATTTTTTATAAAAGCAGATGCTGAATCAAGTTCAGCATGACGTATGGC
>CAVGBY010000197.1:0-2740 GCA_963627355.1 uncultured Prevotella sp.
TTCAGCATGCAAGCGGTTCTCTGAATTCAAGGATATGCTGAACCATACCGTTCCTTGGATTGATCTGGGTGACAAGGCAATGAACGGAATTTTTGTCGCTCCGATAGATTATTTTTCCGAACTCAGCAATTCATGGTTTGAGGTCCAGATTCGTGGCTCAAAAGACGGAATGATTGTCGTAAACCTTTCAAACATCACAGAAAAGAAAAACAACGAGCAGAAACTGCGGGACACAGCGTTTCTGGATTCACTGACATCTCTTCCGAACCGAAACCAGTTCAACGAAGAATTTCCGCATATGCTGGAACGTGCTGAATTTGAAGGGAATAAACTTGGGCTTCTTCTTATAAATATTGACAACATAAAAAACATCAACGATGCAAAAGGTCATCAGGCCGGGGATGAAATCATAAAAAAAGCGGCGCAGATTCTTGGCCAGTTTTCAAAAAGAATAATAAGCTCGTACCGCTTTGGCGGAGATGAATTTTTTGCCGTGATTCAAAATGCCGCCACAACAGATTCTATTGGAAACATCACAGACACAATCCTTGAGGCGTTTATGATCCAGGAGATAAATGTTTCCGGAGGAATTTCTGTCTATCCGGACAACTCCTGCAACAAGGAAGAGCTTTTGCGTTTTGCGGATATTGCAATGCATTCAGCAAAAAAAGACGGAAAAAACCAGTTCCAGTTCTTTAAGCCTGATATGCAGAGAATTTTTATACAGAAGATGAACATCCAGAACAGGATGATGCAGGCGGTTCTTTCGAGCAGATTCACACTTTCATACCAGCCGCAGTTTGATGTAAAAACCGGGGAACTCCGCGGATTTGAGGCGCTTATCCGCTGGAACGATGAACAGTTCGGACAGATTCCTCCTTCAGTTTTTATTCCTCTTGCGGAAGAATGCGGGCTTATCCTGCCGATTGGAACCTGGGTTCTGCACACTGCCTTTTCAACGTTGAAAAGATGGCAGACAAAATTTAATTTTACAGGGGTTATTTCGGTAAACCTCTCGCCGATTCAGCTTAAGCAGCCGGACATCTTGATTGAACTTGAGAATTTGCTTAGAACGTATGATTTGAACCCGAATTTTATTGAAATTGAAATAACCGAAGGCATAATGATTGACAACATGGATGACGCTGTCTCAAAACTGAAAATGCTGAAGGATATTGGCTTTAGAGTTTCGCTCGACGATTTTGGAACAGGATATTCCTCGCTGAGTTATCTTCAGATGCTTCCGCTGGACACTTTGAAAATCGACAAGTCTTTTATAAACGACATTACCTCGAAAAACGGAATTCAGGCGAATATCACAAATTCGATAATATCGATGGTTTCGAACATGGGGCTTACAACGATTGCGGAGGGTGTTGAACAAAATTCACAGCTTGAGCTTTTAAAAAGATTCAACTGCAACATAATCCAGGGATTTTTGCTTGGAAAACCGATGACCCAGGAACGCTGCGAGAAATATATTTCCGGGAACAAGTCCGCGCTTTTAAATATGGCAAGCGCTGACGTTGAGTAATAAAGGACTTAAAAAAACGCCAAAAAATTATTCATCCATGATTGTAATTTCAACGCGGCGGTTTCTAGCCCGCCCTGCTTCTGTGGCATTTGAGGCAACTGGTTCGGAAGCGCCTTTTCCCTGCGTAAAAATGCATTTTGGCTCACGGACTTTTAGCTCAGAAAGATAACGCGCAACAGATGAGGCACGCTGCTCGGAGATAAGCTGCTGGTTGCGGAGTGTTCCACGGTCCGCGCAATGCCCGGTTATAAGAAGGTCGTTTTCAAAACCTTTTAGAATTTCTGCGATGCGGGCAAGTTTTTCTTTTTCTGCCGGAATCAGCTCAGAAGAATCTGGCAAAAACTGGATATTTTCGATTGAAATTGTAAGCCCTTTTTCGTTTTCCGTTACGTCAACGTTCTTTAAGCCAAGATTATTTAAGGTTTCAGAGATTTTTTCACGGTTTTCCTTTGTATTGACGCGCTCAAATTCTGTCACCTCCGCATGGGCAGTTCCTGTAAAAAGAATCTGGTCGCCAAGAAAAGTTTCTATCATAATCCGGAATTCCTCAGAATAATGGTCTATTGAGCCGCGTTCGTTGTCCCAAAAAATTGTCTGGTTTGAATAGCCCTTTGTAATGTGAGGAAGATCTCCATAATTCCGGTTGTACGAACCTTGCAGGGGGCTTTCAAAATAAAGTTTATAAAAAATGCTGATTTTGCTTAAAGTTTTTCCGTTTTCGTCCGTTGTGTCGCCAAGATATTCGTAGTCGGCGACAAAAGGAACTTTAAAAGGCTTTTGAATACCGAATGTTCTGCGCATATCGTGGGCTTCGTGTCCTTCTGACTGCCATGTGTCGCCTGGTTTTACAGGATATTCCGGAAATTTCGGAACATCGCGGACGGTCGGCATAAAATAAATGTCGTCGATTGAGTATTTTCCGGTTGTGTCGCGCGTAAAGATGCTTTTGTATTCTTCGCCCCAGGTATAATTTTCTGAAAAAATACCGTTTCCGGTTGTCGCGCTTTCTGAAGTCATAAAAATCGCGCTGCAGGTTCCGGAACCGTCCGGCAAAACGTCTGTAACTTCACTTGAAATACGGTTCAAGATAACGGATTTATGGTTCAAAATTCCATTCAGGTAGACATCTTCGTTTACGGTTGAAAGAATACGGCTTTTGTCATTTTTATGGAATTTGAATTTTAGAATTTTTTCGTTCTGCAGTTC
>CAVGBY010000198.1:0-2716 GCA_963627355.1 uncultured Prevotella sp.
ACATACATTAGAAGTGCCGAGTTTATTTCCAAAGACGAAAAAAGAGCCGATGAAATTTGCGCGCATTTTAAGGGGTCTGGGTGGCTGATTTTCAGCAACGAACCCGACCGCAAGTATAAAGCTAGGGTCGCGAATCAGATTGAATTTTCGCATGTTATTCGGCGTTTTAAGCGCTTTGCCGTCGAGTTTGAAGTTCAACCGTTTGGGTACGATGTTTTTGCTCGAACACTCGTTAAAACCGCGCCATTTAGCCTTTTCAACGTCGGAACTTTTGAATCCGAACCAATAATCACAATTTTCGGAACTGGAAATATAACGCTATATGTAAACAATCAAAGTATTTCTTTAAAAGAAATTACAGACAAAATTGTTATCGATAGCGAGATGCAAAATGCGTACAGCGGCGCGACTTCACTTAATCACAAAATGAGCGGCGATTTTCCGGTTTTAATTCTAGAAAAGAATTATATTACGTGGATTGGGAACGTCACGAAGCTTGAAATACAGCCAAATTGGCGATATATTTAATTTTTATGTTCATTTTTGTGTGACGACAAAAACGAACCAAAAAACGTCCCGAGAGGATTTCGATTCCTCTCGGACTCTCCTAAACGACGCAAAGGGCTGGCCCTTTGGAAACCCGCCGCACCGCCGTTTCGGCGTGCGTAAACCTGGAAATTACTGCAAAATTTTTAGAAAAAACATGTCAATTTAGTGAAGATACTTCACAAAAATGGTAACTTAAGGAAAAGTACCAGTCTTTTGGAAAAATCTGTCTAAACGAAAGCCAACGTGAAAACAACGCGGATTCACTATTCTAACATAAAAATTGACGAAGAAACCAGCGAATCGCAGGCGCTCGAAGCGCTCAGAAATGCTGCGAATTTGGAGTTTGAAAACGGCCTTGACAAACCGCAAATCACCGCTACAGTCGAGTTTTTGCCGCTTGAAGATACTGAGGAATACAAAGATTTCGCAGTTTTAGAAAATGTTTATTTGGGCGACTCGGTGAATACTTTTCACGAAGATTTAAACATTGAGTTGACAGCAAAAGTCATAAGCTACGAATTTGACGCACTTTCAAAGCGTTACAACAAGGTTATTTTGGGAAACGCAAACTTGAAATACGGAGATACTCAAAGAAATTACGTGAAACAGCGAGTTTCAGAGAGCACAACAGCACTTGAACAGGCAATAATCAACGCAACGCAGCTAATTACGGGAAATTCCGGCGGATACGTTGTGCTGCATCCGGCAGAAAATCCACAGGAAATTTTTGTCATGGACACACCAAATATGAGCACAGCGCAGAAAGTTTGGCGGTGGAATTTGGCAGGACTTGGATACAGTTCAACGGGAATCAACGGCCCATTTGCGCTTGCAATGACGATGGACGGCGCAATTGTCGCGGATTTTATCACCGCCGGAACGATTAACGGAGCGCTGATAAAGGCAGGCTCCATCGATGCTGATAGCATTTCGCAGGAGTACAAAAAGAGTGTAACAGACGCGATAAACGGCGTTGAAACTAGCGTTACGCAGGCGTTTCAGGTGGCCGACGGCGAACTTTCAAGCACGATTTCACAGGAAACAAACCGGGCGAAAAGCGCGGAATCAAGCCTTTCTTCGTCGATTTCGCAAAACGCCAGCAACATTACACTAAAAGTTTCCAAAGGTGCCGTGAGCAGCCAAATTAGCGCGGAAAGCGGCCAAATTTCGATTTCAAGCAACCGGATTTCAATTTCATCGACGTATTTCACACTGACAAATGCTGGAAAAATAACCTGCACAAGCGCCGATATTTCCGGCACGCTCGAAACTGGCGGCACTTATGGATACGTGAAAATGAGCAATGGGCGGCTAATTGGCGGGCGAAATTCCAGCGAATCGGGCTATATTTCGTTCAATCACAACGTCGATGGCAGCCCCGGCCCACGGATTGCGGGCGTGAACGGGCTTGTGATTGCGACACCAAAATTTGGTATTGCTGATTATTTAGGCCCTGGCACAAGTGGAACATATTACCAGGGACAGTCCGCGTCGCAGACGTTCGTTACGGACATTTCCGACAACGGCGACGGCACGCTTACTTGGCACACGAAAACAATCACGTTCAAAAAAGGGCTTATGACGACATCTTTGTAGGGGGTAAAAAATGGAAATACCAATTGAACACGCAATGAGCTTTTTGCAGACTGAAATTGAGGAATTTATTTTTCAAAAAATGCAGGAAAGCCGAGTGCCAGCGGGGCTTATCGAAAAAATTTTAGAAGGCGTATTATGCCAAATAAGAAAATTAAAAAACCAGGATTTAGAAAAAATAATTCTAAAAATGAATAAAGAAATGCCGGAAATTTATGAGGAAAAAGTTGAAAAGCAAACGGCAAAAATTGACAATTTAAAGGAGGGTTTTGATGAAAGTTTATAAGGCAAAACGCGATGGGACGGCGCTTTTTCTCAATTCTGACAAATTTGACGAGTTTTTGGAGAAAGGATATTTTATTTACAAAGTCCATAATTTGGAAGACGAAAGCCAAGACGAACTTCTTTTTTCTCCAGATGAAAATAAAATTTTGCGAGGTGAAGTTGAATGACGACAAAGTCGATAACACTCGACATTTGGCTGCCCAGCGACGTTCGAGTGAAGGTCAACCAGGGCGAAGTCAATTTGCGATTTTTGGAAATTAAAATTCTAGATAAGAATAAAACGTTCGAT
>CAVGBY010000199.1:0-2011 GCA_963627355.1 uncultured Prevotella sp.
ATGAATTCCTTAAAAAATATAAAAAAATAGACGAAAATAAAAAAGCAAGTTATGAGTTGCCAGAAGAAATAAAGTCAATGTTTGATAGTATGAGAAAAACTATGTTGACCAAAAATAGAAATAATTGATATATTAGTTTACTACATTTTGATATTTTATAATTCGCATAAAATATACGGATTTTATTTATAAAGAAGGAGCATTGTACTTATGTTACGTACATACCAACCAAGCAAAGTAAAACGCAATAGAAAATTTGGTTTCAGAGCCAGAATGGCTACTAAAGGTGGACGCAAGGTTCTTGCACGTCGTCGTGCCAAGGGTCGTGCAAAACTTTCAATTTCTGATGAAAAGAAGCCATACTGATTTTTTTAGGGATGGAAACAGAGTTAGTCAAAACAGGATTTTTTAAACGTGAAGAACGAATAAAAAATCCTGCTGATTTTAAAACACTGTTTAAAAAAGGAAATAGGGCTAGTATTTCTGGTGCTAAGATTTTTTTTAAAGAAAATGGCACTAACAAAAATAGAGTTGGATTTCCTTTGCCTCGCGGTTATGGTAATGCAGTAAAAAGAAATTTATCTAAGCGCTACAGTCGCGAAGCTTATCGTTTTTTTAAAACACATCTGAACACCGGTTTTGATATTCTTATACTTGTTTATCCCGGAAATGACTCGTTCAGCACGCGATGTGTTCAATTTCGTACATTGTTTCAAAAGGCAGGATTAATTAAAGAATGAAAAATTTTTTAATAAAATTTTTCTGTTTTTTTATCCGATTTTATCAAAAATATATTTCGCCTTTGCACCCTCGTTGTTGCAGATTCACACCGTCGTGCTCTCAATACGCTTTGGAAGCAATTCAAAAATATGGTTCTGGTAAAGGAACTTTTCTAGCAATAAAACGAATATTACGTTGTAATCCTTTTTTCAAAGGCGGTTATGATCCTGTTCCATAAGTTCGTGGAAAATGGTTTTACTAAAAACTGTCTGAGGAGAATATTTCATGAATAAAAACACAATTATGGCAATTGTTCTTTCTACAATTGTAGTTGTGGCTTCTATTATCTTACAGTCACGTTTTATGCCAAAAACTCCAGCAAAACCTGAAAATCAAGTTGCTGAAAATGTTGTTTCTGATTCAGAAAAAGAAATAAAAGAATCAACAGAAGAAATTAAAAATCTTGGTGTAAAAGCTGTTAATGAAGTTACAGAAGAAAAACTGGTTACTGTAAAAACATCGAAAACTGAAGTTGTTCTTACAAATAAGGGCGGCGACATTATCAGTTATAAGTTAACCAACCATATTGATGTTGACACAAAAGATGGTGTTCAGATGGTTGATAATGTTTCTGAATTCAACAGAGCCTGCGCGGTTGCCTTGAGTTCAAAATATAATGCAAAAATTATAAATGATTTATTTAATTTTTCGCAGCCTGATGAAAAAACTTATCTGTTCACAAAGAATTTTGTTATAACAGATGAAGATGGAAAAAATCACAAGGTTACTTTTGGAAAAAGGTACACTTTTGAAGATGATTATATGTTTAAACTTGAAATTCTGTTTCATTCAGATGATGAAACGGAATTTGTTTATACTTTAAGAACTTCTCCGCAGATTGGACCCCATTTTAATCCAAAGTTGAACAGATATGAAAACCGACAGTTTATTTCATTCAACGGAAACAAGGCAAAAAGACAAATTATTGGAACTAAGCCTGAAATCAAACTTTACAGCAAAGATTATCTATGGAACGGAATTGGTGGAAAATATTTTGAGGAGATTTTGATTCCAGAAAATGTTTCATCAATGGATTATTCTTATTATTCAAATGTTGTTGAGGTTAATAATTATGCAAACGCGCAGGCAATTTCAATTAGAAAACCTGTAAAAGCAACAGATGTAAAGGATACATATTATTTGTATTTTGGTCCAAGAAACGAAAAAGACCTTAAAATTTATAATTCTTCTGAAAAAAATGTATGGAAACTTAGCGGACTTAGACTTACAG
>CAVGBY010000199.1:2021-2694 GCA_963627355.1 uncultured Prevotella sp.
ATGGCTGGCTTGGCTGGCTTGAAACAATTCTTAAATGGATTATGGAAGTTATTAATAAAGTTGTTCATAACTGGGGTATTTCTATCATCGTCATGACAATTTTGATTAAACTTGCGATGTTCCCTTTCACAAAAAAACAGTCAATGTCTACCTTGAAAATGCAGGAAATTCAGCCTAAAGTTCAGGCTGTTCAGACCAAATACAAAGATAATCCGCAGAGAATGCAGCAGGAAATGGCAAAAGTTTACAAGGAAGTTGGCTACAACCCGATGGGCGGTTGTCTTCCTATGCTTGTTCAGTTCCTTATTTTGTGGTCAATGTATAACTTGTTCAACAATTATTTTGAATTCCGCGGCTCAAGTTTTATTCCACATTGGATTGAAGACCTTTCTTCCGGCGACAGTATTTATGTATTTAAATTTAATATACCGTTCTTTGGAAATCATTTGAGAATTCTTCCGTTTATTTATCTTGCTTCTCAGCTTTTCTTTGGAAAAATTACAAATATGGGAGGAACTGTTGGCGCTACAGGAACTTCCCAGGCTCAGATGAAAATGATGATGTATGGTATGCCAATTTTGTTCTTTGTTTTGTTCTATAACGCTCCGTCTGGATTGCTGCTTTATTGGACAGTCAGCAACGTTTTCCAGATGGGTCAGCAGATAATTATTAA
>CAVGBY010000200.1:0-2675 GCA_963627355.1 uncultured Prevotella sp.
GATAAATACAGGCACAGCGCGAGCTCAACCATCTGGAGCAAATTGGAAATCCGCCGTGAGCGTTTTTCAGAATTAATAAAACTCGAGATTCAAGCCATTTAATTTTAATGAGTTATTGTGTTTTTTACAATTGAGAATGATATTCTGATAAAAATTTGTGCATGGAAGTGTCTGTTGTTTTGGCGGAGCGGTTATTCAAACCAGTTTTCATAATAAAAAACAGAATTGATTTCTGCGATTGGCTCAAAGTGTTTTGTGTTTCTTGTAACAAGAATCATTTGGTTTGAGATTGCGGTTGCGGCGATTTCGGTGTCTGGGTAATCAATGGTTTTTCCAGATTTTTTTAGCCGCATTCGTATATCTGCTTGAATCCATGCCGCATGACTGTTAAATTGAATTATTGGAAAGGCTTCCTGAACGTCATTGATTAATGCTGAGAAAATAAAGTCCTTTCTTTTTCCGGGGGGCATGATATTTGCACCAAATAGAAGCTCGTTCCATGTTGTTGCGGCGATAGCACAGCGTTTTCCGTTCCCAGAAAATCGTTTCAGGAATTTGTGGTCCGGAATATTTTTTAGTAGTTCAGAAACTGAATTTGTATCTAAAAGATAAATTTTATTCATAGGTTAGACCTCGTCAAAAAGATGTTCCTCTGAATTTCGCGTCATCGGATTTTTTTCTTTGATGCTGTCATAGTATGCTGAAAAATCGAAATCATCATTTTCCAGGCCAAAAGTTTTTCTTGCCTCATTAATTCGTTCAATCAACGATTTTTCCTTTGGTTTTGCCTGAATTTGCTGCTCATATTCTTCTATTGTTTGAAGAACGAATTCGGGTTTTCCGCGGTTACTTATAAAAACTGGTCCTTCCTCTTTTGCCTTGTGCAGAAAGTATGAAAGCCGGTTTTTTACTTCAAAAATGGGGATTGCATTGTCATACATAAGATTCTCCTGTGAGTTGAATTTTTAAAGCTCAACGTTCGGTTCATCATAGTTTCAAAATGGCTATATGTCAAATTTATAGCTATATTCTAAAGTGTTTTTTGGGTTTGCGTGCGGGGCTGTATGGCTGTAAAATGATAAAAAGAGGTTTTTTGGTTGAAGGCGGTTTATATAAATTCTGGAATTGTTGAAAAAGAGGCAAAAAGTCGGTTCTGTTTCCCTGAGAATATTATGATGGAAAATGCGGCGGCCGCTTTAGAAAAAGAGGTTTTGGTTTCTTCTCCGGAGATTGTGCTTATTCTTTGCGGGGCAGGAAACAACGGTGGTGATGGTTACGCGCTTTCCAGGCGGATTTATGGAAAAGTGAAAAATGTTTTTGTAGTTGCATTTGGCGAGCCAAAGACGGAAGAGGCGGTTCTTCAGCGCAAAATGGCTTTTTCTGTCGGGGTAAAAATTTTTGACGCGGCGGAATGGTTTTCTGGTTTTTGGAAAACTTATGAATTTTCTACTTCTGATGTTATTGTTGACTGCATTTTTGGAACTGGCTTTCATGGCGGACTTCCGGAAAATGTTATGGGTGCGTTGGACTGGTGCAATGGGCTGGATGTGGTTCGCGTTGCGTGCGATGTTCCAAGCGGAATGAAATTTGTTGCACAGAAAACTGTGACGATGGGTGCGCTTAAGAAAATTCTTTATGAGGATTCTGCAAAGGATTTTGTAGGTGAAGTTGTTGTTGCGGATTTGGGAATTTCTTCTTCTGTTTTTGAATCTTGCGCGGAACCGGACGCATATTTAATTGAAGAAAATGATGCGAAATTCCCTTTCAGGAGAAAAAAATCTGTTCACAAGGGGGATTTTGGTCACGCCTGTGTTGTTTTAGGTGAAAAACTTGGTGCCGGAATTATTGCTGGAACTGCGGCGTTGCGTTTTGGCGCTGGATTTGTATCTGTCCTGAAAAACAGATTTGCCGCGCAGGATTTTGCCATGTCGCCTGAACTTATGGTTTCAGAGGAATTTCCGGAAAAAACTTCTGCGGTTTTGCTTGGAAGCGGTCTTGGCCGTTCTGAAAATGCGGAAAATCTTGTGCAAAAAACTGTTGATTTTGTTTGCCGAATGAAAAATCCTGCGGTTGTGCTGGATGCTGATTTTTTTTACAGCAGAAATTTGAATTCAATCTTGGAAAAACTGAATTCTTTGCCGGATGCCCATGTAATTCTTACGCCACATCCAAAGGAACTATGTGAACTTGTAAATTCTCTGAATCTAAAACTTGAAAAACATAAGGTTTTGGGCGAAAAACTGTTTCCTCAGACTGAAAAAACTGAAAAAGATGCCGGGCTGGAAAAAATATCGCTTTCAGAAGTTATAAAAAACCGCTTTGAGTTTTCCGCGGAATTTTTAAAAAAGTTTCCGAATCTTACGTTGATTGCAAAGGGGGCGGACACATATATTTTTTCAGGAAAATCCGCTTTTATTTGCGACAAAGGCACAAATTCCCTTGCGAAAGCCGGTAGCGGCGATGTTCTTGCCGGGCTTTGCGTTTCCTTGCTGGCTCAGGGGTATTCAGCAAAAGATGCGGCGGTAACTTCTGTCTATGCGCACGCAGCCGCAGGGGCAAAATTTGAATATAATTTTGAATGTACTCCGCTTGAATTGATAAAAAAACTTTGAAAAACCTAAAAATTCTCTTGCACTTTTTTTTGTAAAGTTATATAAAGAAGTCAACATCAATGG
>CAVGBY010000201.1:0-2603 GCA_963627355.1 uncultured Prevotella sp.
GTTAAAAGACAAGGCCGCGGAAATTCTTAACGGTGATGTTGAGGTGGAAGTTGAATTTCAGCCTGATTCAAAAAATGGTAAAAAAACTGGAAAATCAGGAAAAAATAAAAAATCAGCGCTTCTTCCTGCGGAAGACTTTCTGCCTGCAAAACTTCCTGTGATTCCTTTGCATGGTCATCCGATTTTTCCGGGAATTTTTACACCCCTGATGATAAATAATCCGGGCGACATAAAAGCCGCAGAGGAAGCGTATGAGAGCGACGGATATTTGGGCATTGTCATGCTTAAAAATGAAGTTACCGACGCACGCTACGAGGATCTTTATAAAGTTGGAACTGCCGCAAAGATCATAAAGAAAATAAATCTTCCGGACGGCGGAATCAATGTTTTTATTTCGACAGTAAAACGCTTTAAGATGACAAAACGGCTGAGCGCTTCTTCGCCGATTGTTGCGGCTGTAAGTTATCTTGAGGAGGAGGAAACCGACACTTTTGAGGTAAAAGCCCTGACACGCGCGCTGATCAGCGAGATGAAGGAAGTTGCTGAAAATAATCCTTTGTTCACAGAAGAAATGCGTCTGAATATGGTGAACATTGACAACTCTGGAAAAATCACGGATTTTATCGCATCAATCCTTAATATTGACAAAGAAGAGCAGCAGGATGTTCTTGAAACTTTAAACGTCCGCCAGCGGATGGAAAAGGTTCTTGTTTTTATAAAAAAAGAGCAGGAGCTCCTGCGCGTACAGAAAAAAATCCAGAATGACATAAATGAAAAAGTTGAAAAAAATCAGCGTGACTATTTTTTGCGCGAGGAATTAAAGTTAATTCAGGATGAGATTGGAACTGATGCCGAAGGAAATTTGACTGAGTATCAGAAATACAAAAAAGAGATTGAAAAATTCGGCTTTACAGGCGAGATAAAAGAATCCTTGGAAAGCGAGCTTGAGAAATTCAAAATTCTTGACACCCAGTCGCCGGAGTATACTGTTTCTAGAAATTATCTTGACCTTGTTTGCCAGCTTCCTTGGAACGAAGAGTTAAAAGTTGAAAATTACAGCCTTGAGGGCGCAAAAAAACTGCTTGATGGCGATCACTACGGTCTTGAGGATGTGAAAAAACGAATCCTTGAATACCTTGCTGTCAGAAAATTGAAGAAAGACGGAAAAGGCTCGATTCTGATTCTTGTCGGACCACCGGGATGTGGAAAAACCAGCGTTGGAAAATCGATTGCAAACGCAATGGGAAAACCGTTCTACCGGTTCAGCGTTGGCGGAATGAGCGATCCTTCAGAGATAAAAGGGCATAGAAGAACTTATATCGGTTCAATGTGCGGAAAAATTATCAGCGGAATAAAACTTACGCACACAAAGGCGCCGGTTTTTATGATTGATGAAGTAGACAAGATGGCTTCAAATGGTGTGCATGGCGATCCGGCCGCGGCTTTGCTTGAAGTCCTTGACCCGGAGCAGAACGTTTCATTCCGTGATGATTATCTTGACCTTCCGTTTGATGTTTCAAATGTGTTTTTTATTCTTACGGCGAACACTCTGGATACTATTCCGGAGCCGCTGCTTGACCGTGCGGAAATTATTCAGCTGGCCGGCTACATTGACCAGGAAAAACTTGAAATCGCAAAAAAATATCTGATTCCAAAAAATCTGAAAAAGAACGGACTTGCAAAAAATCAGGTAAAATACACAAAAGAGGCGTTGCTAAGGATTGCCCAGGAATATGCGCGGGAAGCCGGCGTAAGAAACTACGAGAAATGTCTGGATAAAATCCACAGAAAACTTGTTACAGAGCAGTTTATGGATGCGGACAAACTGGTTGCGGAGGCAAAAAAGCAGGCAAAGGAAAATAAACTTTCTGCGGAGGAGATTGCGCAGATTTCTGCGGACAAATATTTTGATTCAGCAAAGCAATATATAATCAACGCTCCGGATTTGGAAAAATATCTTGGAAAACCTGTCTTTGATGAGTCGGATATTAAAAAGGCGAATGTTCCGGGAACTGCAATCGGTCTTGCGTGGACAAGCATGGGCGGCGACACTCTTTTGATTGAATGTATGGATTTTCCTGGAAAACCGGAATTTGTGATTACCGGACAGATGGGCGATGTGATGAAAGAATCTGCCCAGATTGCTATGGACTGGGTAAAACGCTATGTTATCAGGCGAAAAATAAAAAAATCAGCCTGGTTTGAGCATAACACAATCCATCTTCACATTCCTGAGGGGGCAACGCCAAAAGACGGACCTAGCGCTGGAATAACAATGGCCACAACGTTCTTGTCGCTGTTTTCTGGAAAAACAATAAAACCGAATCTTGCGATGACGGGCGAGCTTTCTTTGACCGGTCAGGTTCTTCCGATTGGCGGATTGCGTGAAAAAACTGTCGCCGCCAAAAGAAATAAGATAAAGACAATCATTATTCCAAAGGCGAACGAACGCGATCTTGATGAAATTCCTGAAATTGTAAAAGCAGGAATCACATTTATTCCTGTGACAAGAATTGAGGAAGTCATTGAAAACGCGTTCAAGGCGAAATTATAACTGTAAAACTAAAAACACATTTTTAAGATTTATTTTAATAATCTTTAAG
>CAVGBY010000202.1:0-2574 GCA_963627355.1 uncultured Prevotella sp.
TAATCCGTGGATTTGCGTTTTTCCGGGCTTCCACAAGAACAATATTAGGCTCTTTTTGCTCATAAGGATAAACAAGGCACATTCTTTTTGGCTCAATTTTGTGGCGCTGAAGGCTTGCAAAAATCTCGGCAAGGCGGAACGGACGGTGAACCATGTAAAAAACTCCGGAAGTTTTAAGAAGATAATCGGCGGCGGAAACAACATCTTCTAAAGAACAAAGAACTTCAAAGCGGGAAATCGCCTTTTCATCAGCAGGATTTTGTTTTCCGTGGCCGTAAACCATATACGGCGGATTACAGGTTACAGCCTCAACTGAATGTTTTTTGAAAATTCCAGAAACATTTTTTACATCTCCGTGGATTATCTCAATTTTTTGGGAAAGATTATTCAGCTCAACACTGCGTTTTGCCATTTTCGCAGAATTTTCCTGAATTTCAAGCCCTGAAATGTGAACCGCACGGCTAGACGACGACAAAAGAAGCGGAACAATTCCTGTTCCTGTACAAAGGTCAACAACCGACTGGCCGTTCCTGATTTCGCTATGCGCAAACCATGCAAGCAAAAACGCGTCAAGACCGAACTTAAAATTCTTCTTATCTTGTACAATTTTGTAGCCATTTTGTAAAATATCCTGCACTTCTTCCGGCTCTTTTTTGATTGTATTTTCCATTGCTATTTCCTATACTCTATTTTATGGATGATGAAAAATTTTACAACAACGGATTGAATTTTGAGTGCAAAAGATGTTCATTTTGCTGCGGACACTCGCCGGGATTCGTTTACCTTTCAAGGCGGGATTTAAATGCGTTGTGCGATTTTTTTAAGATGAGCGAGCAGGAATTTATAAAAAAATATTGCCGTTGGGTTGACTATTACGAGGGCGAAACCGTACTGGCGCTTCTTGAGCAGAAAAATTATGACTGCATTTTGTGGAATAACGGCTGTTCCGCCTACTCTGCCCGCCCGGTTCAATGTTCAACATGGCCATTCTGGAGCTGGATGATAAAAACAAACGAAATGTGGGAAGAATGCGCAAAAGAATGTCCGGGGATGAATCACGGCAGGCTCTGGACATTTGAAGAAATAGAGAAAAACCGCAAAGCCTATGATGAGAACACTCCTATAAAAAAGGGCGAGATTCCGTCTTGATAGGACCGGACTAATTTTTACCAGTAAGAATTTATAAATTGCTAATATATTGGCTAAAAATAGACAAAATTAAGCAAAATCGTTAATATATTAGCAATGATACAATTAGAACAAAAAACAGCGTCACAGATAGCAAGGGAAATTTCAGAAAGAATTGCAAAACGCAGGAAGGAACTTAGTTTTACGCAGGCGGAACTGGCCGCAAGAGCAGGAATTTCTTTTGCCTCTTACAAAAGATTTGAACAAAAACATGAAATTTCGTTTGTTTCGTTGATAAAAATTGCAATCGCCTTGAATTTGGAAAGAGAATTTGATTCTCTTTTTTTAAAAAAACAGTTTTTGAGCATTGAGGAACTTATTGCGGATGAAAAAAATAAATAGACTTTCCGTGTTTTTTGATAACGGCACAACAAAAAGGCTCGTTGGAACATTGGCTTTGTATAAGGAACGTTATGCGGCATTTGCTTATAGCGATGAATGGATTGAAACTGGTTTTTCTATTTCGCCCTTTTCTCTTCCACTTGAAAAAAAAGTTTTTATTCCTGAATGGGAACCGTTTGGCGGCGTTCATGGAATTTTCAACGACAGTCTGCCTGATGGCTGGGGACGGCTTTTGGTTGACCGTATGCTTATGAAATTGAATGTACAGCCGGAAAAACTTTCTGTTTTGGACAGGCTCGCAATAGTCGGAAAAAATGGGATGGGGGCACTCACTTACGAACCGGAACAGTTTTTGTCAGAAGAAAGTTCAATCGGCAAGGATTATGACGAACTTTGCGAAGAATGTGAACATATTTTAAACTCTGATTTTTCGCCGTCCGAATCTGACAAGGAAAATTTGGACCAGATTTTTTTTGCAGGTGGTTCATCAGGCGGAGCAAGACCAAAAGTTTTTGCAAAAATCAATAAAGATGACTGGATTATAAAATTTCCTTCAAGCCTGGACCCAAAAGAAATCGGACTGCAGGAATATGAATACAATAAATGCGCTGAAAAATGCGAAATAGAAATAAGCGAATGCAAATTGTTTCCATCAAAAAGATGCTCTGGATATTTTGGAACAAAAAGATTTGACAGAACTGACTTTGGCCGCAAAAAAATTCTTATGGCAAGTGCTTCTGCGTTACTGGAAACAAGCCACAGAATTCCGAACCTTGACTACAACACGCTGATGCTGCTTTCTCTTCAACTTACAAAAAACAAATCAGACGTAGTAAAAATATTCCGGCTCATGTGTTTTAACGTTTTTGCCCACAACCGTGATGACCATTCAAAAAATTTTTCATGGCTTTATGATGAAGAAAAATCTGAATGGAAATTTTCCCCGGCTTATGATTTGACGTACAGCAATTCGATTGGAGGAGAACACGCGACCACAATCAACGGTGAAGGAAAAAATCCGACTTTAAAAGATATTCTTGCAGT
>CAVGBY010000203.1:0-2550 GCA_963627355.1 uncultured Prevotella sp.
GTGTAGGCAAGATAGCGGTAGAGTGTGCCGGCAGAGATTTCCAGAAGTTCGGCGATTCTTCGTTTTGGTGTTCCACTTTTTAAGAGTGAATCGATTTTTTCACTTTGCTCAACGCATTTTTTGTTCAATGAGCCGCGTTTTCCGCTGATTCTGCCAAGCTTTTTACCAGAGGCTTTTCGGGCGGCAAGTGCTTCTTTTGTCCGTTGGCTGATAAGCTGGCGTTCAATTTCCGCGCTGATTGAAAAGGCGAACGCAAGAATCTTTGACTGGATGTCATTTTTCAGCACAAAATTTTCTTTTATTGTCTGTATGTTGCATTTCTTTGCTATGCAGATATTTAAAATCTCCATAATCATAAAGAGATTCCTTCCGAGCCTAGAAAGCTCCGTGCAGATTATTGTGTCGTCCTGAGCAATATTTCCAAGCAGGGTTCCAAGTTTCCGTTTTGTATAATTTTTTGTTCCGCTTATGGTTTCATGAATCCATCCGTCAATAGTCAGATTGTGAACCGCGCTCCATTTTTTTATCTCATAGAACTGATTTTCAACAGTCTGCCTGTCCGTGCTTACCCGAATATATCCGTATGTCATATTTCCCCCATTTTGATGATTTTTTTCGATAATAACTTAACACGATTTTTTTTGAACATTGGCTTGTTTTTACGTTCTTTTAAGTAGTGCAGTTGCTGCTGCATTGGTATTTGGTTTTGCGGGATGTAAGGCTGATGACTCGGAAAGTGCGTTCAGTGGAAAAAAAGTTGATTTTGACAACGCTTATGTAACAGTTGCAGATGATGGCACCGTAAAAAATGCAAAAGAAAGCGACAAGGGTGCAGTAGAAAATGAAAGCTACTACTACCGTGCATTTAAAAAACTTGCTACAAAACATTACGGTTCTACATGTATAATTACACTTACTCCACAGTCAGAAAAGGATTATGACGGTGTTGGTGGTTTCGTTTTTGATATGACTGAAAATAAAGACGATACATACAATTTCATTGTTGCTGCAGTAAGATATGACCCTGAAACAAAAAAACTTGGCACATATATTTCAAAATATACAAATGCTTTGATAAAGGACAACAATTTCTCTAAAGAAGGCAACTTTACTGATGTAAATGGAACAAAAATCACAACAACTGCGAATGACACAACTGGTGCAGTTGAAAAGGAACTTGCTAAAGGAAATTCTTCAACATATTACAATTTTGAGGCATCAGACTTTGTTGTTGATTCTACAACAGGAAATCTTGTTGTAGTTGTAAAAGTTGAGCAAGATGATTCAACAGGTGATTATACAGTTTCTTATTACAAATCGCTTGAAGATTCAAAAACTGACATAGATGCTGTAAAGGCATTCCCAATCGCTGATTCTGATACAGTTGAGTCTGGCTATAAACAGGAAGAAATGGCAATGTATGTAAACATTTATCCAGGACAGCACTTTGTTGGTGACTTCGCATTCAAAGACACTGTTGGAAATGACATTCCATTTGAAGATGATGTTATCGTAGAATAATAATTCTAAATCTTCTAAAATCCGAAAGCTCGGCGTTTAAGACACCGGGCTTTTTTAGTTTTATTTAATAATGAAAAAAACAGTTTATATCCAGCTTTTTGTATTTTTTTTAATTACAGTTTCTCTTCACGCTCAAATATTAGGGTTAAAAAGCAAAAATTCTTTTCAGTTAAGTATTGAACCAACTTTTTCTTATACGAATGGAACTTTATACGAATCAATCTACCGTTCCGCAGATAAATCAAAAAAAATCAGTCTTTTGGAATGGGAAAGAAAAATTTTTATGTACGGCACAAATATAAATGCTGAATACAGAAATTTTTTCATAGATTTTGGGTTTTCAACCTCGTTTCCAGACATTACTTCTGGCGAAATGCGGGATTCTGACTGGCAGAATCCATACGACTACAATATGAAAACAACCTATTCAGAAGGGACAAACTATGCAGAAAAAAATTATGATGCGGCAGCATCGATTGGTTATAAATTCAGACTGGCAGAAAAGTTTTTTCTTGCACCAAAAATTCAATGCCAATATCTGTATGATTCTTTTTACAGAAAAAAAGGAGCAAAAGGCTGGTACGGTCAGGCGGAAAGCAAAACCGGCTCACTGGATGGAAATTACCACTGGTGGTACGAAAACGAAGCCCGCAAATATCCATACACAGACCCGGAAACAGGAAAAACATGGACTTTGGCAGGAATTGATTATGAACGACAAAGTTTTTTCACCTGGGCAGGACTTTCTGTTTCAACTCAGATTTATAAAATGTCTGGTTCTGTTGATTTTTTAATTTCCCCATTCACATATTTCTATGCAGAAGACAGACATCATACAGGAAGCGGAGAAGATAATGTTTATCATGAAATTCAATATGAGTTTTTCTCAAGTTATAAATTTTGCCTTAATCTAGATTATGAAATATCAAGATTTTTTATAATAAGTTTTAAAACAGAGTTTTTTATTGCAAACAATATAAAAGGCGACCTTTACATCGATTGGGCAAAACTAAATAGCCAGCCAAGTGG
>CAVGBY010000204.1:0-2538 GCA_963627355.1 uncultured Prevotella sp.
GTTCACAACCGCTTATTCCACTGACATAATGAGGATTTCCAATTTCAAGCAAATGCAGATATTCAAAGTTTAGGAATTTTTCAACATAATCAAACAAGGATATTTTTAATGCTCTTGTAGCATAATCAAAAGAATGGGCAACCGTAATCTGAGCATCATTTATGTAAAGTTCACTGTAGGCACGTGTAGACATCTTGTGCTCACTGTTGTAATCGTCAGTTCGCTGTGCTTTCACTTCGTTTTTGATGTCTTCTTCTATTTTTTCCTGTAAGATTTTTGTTTTCATAAAATTAGTTCCTTAGTAAAGGTTTTCTCTTTGCCATAGCAAAAGATGATTTTCTATAAGTTGTTTATTAATTTTTTTTGCAAGAATATCCCGACTATCAAAAAAATGTTCAAAAATCGGAAGGTCTTTGGAACTTACTGCATATTTTATTGTGTTTCTGCCAAAGCCTTTTGTGCCTTTTGTTGTTTTTACTTTTGAAATGCGGGTATCTTTTTCGCCTTCGTATTCGCTAAAACTTGTTGCATCTTTTCCCATTATTGTATTTGTTATGTCATAAAAACTGTCGTTCCAGTCCTTGTTCTGATAACTTTCATTTTTGTGATAATACTTGAACACCTGCAAGGCGGCATCATATAAATCTTTTGCTTCTTTTGAAAAATCAAACTGTCTCAAAAAATCCCTAAAGTCAAAAGGCTTTTGTTCTTCTGATTGAGTAAAAAGGTCTTGCTCTGTATTGTCTGGGAAAAGCACGTTTAAATCATTTTTTTCACAGCCAAGTTCTTCTGCCGTGAACGGCATTATATAGTTCTTTTGACCTTTGTTGGTAAATAATATTCCTTTATAAAAAAGAGAAAACATAATTGCATCATTATAAAGTTCTAAAGGAATATCTTTTATATAACCACGATAAACAAGAGAATTTAATTCAAAATATTTATGGTGAGTATTAAAAATTAGTCCTTTTGACAATAAACAATATTTTATATTACTTGTTGTAATATAATTCCCTCTATTTTCTCCACCATTACCAATTTTTATTACATCATTCAAATAACTTACATTTCCCAAAACTAAACCAGTTTGATTGTTCTTTATTATTTTTTTTAGATTTATAAATAGATTTTCTTTAGAGATGTCATAAATATATTGTTTCTTAAAGATAAAATCATTTTTTTCAAGTTCATATCTTTGAGTTTCAATTGCATTTTTATTAATTCGCTTCCCATTATCTCTATCAAAAATAACCTGACTTATAGCCCATTCGGAAAGTAAAAAAGTTTCTCTAGCATTACTGAAAATATGTGAAACAATTTTATAACCACTGTTTATATAGTTTTCAATTTCTTCATTAAAAAAAGATTTGGTTTCATAATAAAACACAATAACCTGCGGCTTTAATTCAACAACTTTGTTAAAAAACTCAATGGCAAGATTATTCTTAAACTCCTTTTTTCTTTGGTACGGCGGATTCATTACAATCATCAGTCTTTTGCCTTCACGCTGGGCAATTTCTGTTATGTCAAGGTTTGTTCCTTTATATTTGAACTTCGGCTGGTCTTTGTTTTTTAAATAATCAAACTGCATGGAGTTTTCAAAGCCTTTGATTTTGCAGATGTCAACGTCCATCTGTTCAAGGGTGGAAAGATAACAATACTGCTTAAAATCTTTTCCAAACTGATTTTCAAGGTTTCCGACACCTGCACAAGGGTCAAAGACTATAAAATCGTTCATGTTGTAGTGTTTGTTTAAAATTTCAACCTGTTTTTGAACAAAACAAGTGGGCGTATATTCTCCGCCTGTGTCTTTTCTGTATTTGTCTGAATAAAGCGTGCCTGACCGTTCAAGAATTTTTAAGAATTCGTGTTTTTCCGGCGGTCTTTTATATTTTTTCCAGAAGAAGTTATATTTTTCTGCATCGGTGATTGTGTAATATAAAGAAGAACTTTCGCCAGTATATTTAATTCCGTCAATCTGTTCATCAATAAACATCAGTTTATAATGACTTAAATTTGTTCCTTCGCGGATTAATTCCTGTTCCTGGTTTTCAAAAAGTTCCGCGTTGTTCATATCATCAGAAATAAAGGACTTTTTGTATTTTGTGCCGTTTAAGATGTCTACAAGAAAAAGATTTATTAAATCCTGTTCATCTAAAATCTTTTCTCTGAATAAAACTTCATTTTTCCACTGGTTGTAAACGACATTAAAATTCTTTTCAGTAATGCTGATTACAGTTTCTCCATCTGTTTTTAAAAGCCTGTAAAATTCGTTTATTTCATCATTTTTATATGTTGTGATTTTTCCGTAAATGCGGTCGTTTATTCTGTCTATTGCGTCTTTTGTAGGCATACTTGGCTTTTCAGAATTCCAGTTTATGTCGTTGTTGTACATTACAGAATTGTCGCTACAATCAATCAGTTCAAGAACATCGTTTTTTTCTGTATCCTGATAAACAAGGGCAACCCGGCTTAAAATTTTTGTCTGCTTTTTGTTTGTAAGAATTACCTGGGCCCGGGCCTGACGCAACGCTGTTT
>CAVGBY010000205.1:0-2535 GCA_963627355.1 uncultured Prevotella sp.
ATTACGTATCTTGCAAAAATCGGCGAGCTTATGCTAAAAGGCTCAAATCTTAAAACTTTTGAAAAGTTGCTTTACACAAACACAAAAACTTATTTAAAAGGGCTGAATTTAAATGTTCAATGCCACGCGGGACGGCTTTACATTGACTGCGAGGAAAAAGACTCGGCGGCAGTAGAAGAAACTTTGAGCCACCTTTTGGGAATCACTGGCTGGGCAAAAACTTTAACCTGCGAAAACGACATAAATGAAATAAAAAAATGCGTCAGAAAAATTGCAGAATCCGAAAAAGAGCAGAATCCGAAAATAAAGACATTCAAGATTGAGGCACGCCGTGGTGACAAGCGTTTTCCTTTGAATTCATTTGAGATTAACTGTGAATGTGGAGCGGCTGTCTGCGATGATGATTTTCTTGATGTAGACGTCCATACGCCTGACATAAGAATTTTTGTTGAGGTCCGCGAGCGGACTTTTGTCTACAGCGACGCAAAAAAAGGAAACCGTGGACTTCCGGCCGGATGCAGCGGACTTGGGCTTTTGCTTCTTTCCGGTGGAATAGACTCGCCGGTTGCAGGCTACAGAATGATGCGGAGGGGAATGAAAATTGAATGTGTGTATTTTCATTCATACCCGTATACTTCAATTGAAGCCCAGAAAAAAGTTGAAGAGCTTGCAGCAAAACTTTCGCAGTTCGGGCTAAAGACTTATCTGAACATAATTCCGTTTACGGATGTGCAGATGAAAATAAAACAGAAAGCGCCGGAGGAATGGTCAACCCTTATGCTCCGTGTCTGCATGATGAAAGTTGCGAATATGCTTGCGAAACGGATTGAGGCGGACTGCATTGTCACCGGAGAAAGCCTTGGGCAGGTGGCAAGCCAGACAATTGAAAACATGAATATTACAGAACATTTCGCAGAATTTCCGCTGCTACGGCCGCTTGTAGGTCTGGACAAAGAAGAAATTATGCAGACTGCGGAATTTATAGGCACATACAACACTTCAATTCTTCCGTACGAAGACTGCTGCGTCCTGTTCAGTCCAAAACATCCTGTGTTACGCGGACGGATTGAGGACGCGGAACGGATTTACAGCGAACTTGACGCAGAGGAACTGATAAAAGAATCCTATGAAAAGCGGGAAATCAAGCGTTTCGAACTGGGGAAAGAAATTTAGCCGCAACTTTTGACGCATCAGTATCAATGCTGATGTTGTCAAAATTCTTCTGCATATCTGCGGAAAAATTCTTGTCATTTAAAATCTCATTTATTTTCTTATAGATTTTTCTTGAGCTCTGAATAAAATATCCGACGTTATTATTAACCGCAAAACGCATATTTCCAAGTTCCTGGTTATGAATATAACGGCTGATAATAACAGGTTTTCTGAACGAAAGAACTTCCATCAAAGTCGCGGGGCCTGCCTTTATTACGGCGCAGTCGCAGATTTTTACAAGCTCGTCAAAATAATCAACAAAGCCAAAAACGTGCAGATCAAGTTTCGGATGGGCAATCCGCAAAAGAGTCATATTCCGCTTTTTTACAACATCCCGTCCGCAGATAATGGCAGTTGCAAAATTTGATTTATGAAGAATGCACTGATTGACAATTTCTGTCGCTCCCGGAAGTCCTTCCCCGCCGCCGACAAGAAGAACCACTTTTTTATCCGGGTCAAAACCATGCTTTACCTTTAAAAGCTGGATTTCCTGCTGATTCTGAACATAATTTCTAAATTTTTCGTTCATCAAAAACGGAATCACCGTGATATTTTCCGGAGAGATGCCGCACTCTTTTACTCCAATCTGCTTGGCTTCCTCTGAATAAACCATATAATTCAAATTCTTTTCATAAAACCAGCAATGCGGAACTGTAAACGGGTCCGTTACGATAACTGTAAAATTTATGTTCCACGGAATATTCTTTAAGACATCCTTTACAAACGGAGTAACGCCAAAGTGAAAACAAACTATATCAGTCGGATGTTCCCTTAAAATCATCTTTCTAAGATGACGGCGCGCTTCCGGACCGATTATATAATTCAAAAGACTCTGAAGCCACCTGTGCTGACCAAGATCATAAACAAGAGGAAAAAGTCCGTGTATAAAATTCAGTGAATAATTGTACCCTTTTTCAAAAATAAGATGACCAAGCCCATGACGGCTATACCCGATTTCCATCTTGATTTCAACATCCGGATCAATCTGCTTCATTGAGTTTGCGAGGACTTTTGCGGCAGATTTATGCCCTGCGCCTGTATTTAAATATAGAAATAAAAATTTCCTGCTAGCCATTAGAAACTGATTTTCACTCCTGCGTTGAAATAGTGATTATATGAATTATGAAGATGTTTCTGCCAATTTTCTTTTTCCGCATCTAAAAGGTCTTCTGTGGATTTTTTTTCTTCCTCTGTTGTATAAGCCAAATTTGTATAATTTCCTGTGTAAATTCCGTCATCAATGCCGTCATTCTTTATAAATTCAAATGTGTAGCCAAAACCAAAAGAAACTTTTGAATATTTCTTTGAATAAAAAGTGTATTC
>CAVGBY010000206.1:0-2506 GCA_963627355.1 uncultured Prevotella sp.
CTCGGCAGAACATAAAGTCGTCGGTGAACTTGAGTTCCTCGACCGGCTTGATTCTGTAGATTTTGTTTTCTGTTTTTTCCATATACATATTTAACGCAAAAAAAACGCAAAAACGGAAATGAACGCACAAAAATTCTGCAAGTTTTTTATGAAAAAACTTGGTAGCAGGTAAAAGCGACTTATTGGTAAAAAGATTGCAGCCTGTGGAAATCACAAAAAATTTAAGAAGTCATTCCAAAAATAAAACAATTTTCAAAAAAACGTAGCAAAAAAGCACGGTCTTTTCTATAATGTGAAAATGTATAATATTAAAAAAACACAATTTTTTTTAGTTTTATTACTTACATTTATACCTATATCAGTTTTTGCAAAAGATATTCTAAACCTGGAAATCTCGGCTTTTGCGGGAATAAAGCGTGGTGAACTTTCAAAATCAATATACCTGAACGACACCAGTACAAAAGTCAGCCAGCTAGACTGGGAAGAAAAAAATATTTACGAATTCGGGATAGGCACGGACATAACATTTTTCAATTTACTTACGCAGGTTCAATTCAGTGCAGGACTTCCACTTAACTGCAGAAATATGTACGATTCCGACTGGAATCTTTCAGGATTAAAGAAAACCTATACAATAAGCGAATGTGACTTAAAGCAAAGTTTTGACTCTCAAATTGAAATCTCTTATCTAACTCCTTCATTTTATATATTCAGACTGACTCCAGCCATAAAAATTCAATATATGTATCAAAATTTCAATGCGCACGATGGTTATGGGTGGTATGGCGCAAAAGAATATGCAAAAATTCAACGTGACTATGATGTCGCATGGAATGACCCACTTGCGCGCAAAGCAAAAAAAATACGTGACATAGATTACTACAGGCACACACTGCTTACATTTTTTGGATTTGAATTTTACTATATGCCAATTGAAAAATTCACAGTACGGACAGGATTTTTTATCTCTCCTTTCGCATATATGTACTCTTTGGACACACACCACAAATCTTCTGCGAATGTACATTACTGCGACGTGCAGTGCGGCTATTTTTCAAAATACAAGACCACTTTAAAAGTTGAATATACGATAAAAAAACGATTAAAAATTTTCTCAGACTTTTCGCTTATTTATGGTCCGACAGACTACGGAGACCTTTACGCAGATGAATATAGCGACAGCCTAACAAAGTTTGAAAACCAGCCAACATCATCATCCATGTTTAATATTGATTTTAACATAGGAACAACATTTGTCGTAAAATAACAAAGGGCTGCCTTCAAAATGAAAACAGCCCTTTGTAAAAAGACTAGAAAATTAGTCTTCCCAATCAATTACTTCATCTTCATTCAAGATATATGGAAGCTGGATTGAACCAACAAGAGTTTTCTGCGGATAAACAGCAGCATAGAAACCAATTTCAGTCTGTTTTGTTGTTGTTGCACCCTCTTTCCAAGAAGCAGGAACTGTAAGAACTCCTGAATCTTCCGTTACATCAGTTCCAAGAACTCCAGTAAAGTCAATAGCTGATTTTCCATTAATAACAGTTCCTTTCTGAATCTTATTTCCATCAGAATCTTTTCCAGAGCCAAGATTCAAATCCTCTTCGTTATAGAAACCAATTGTATATGTTCCATTATCTTTAGCAGTAACCATCACGGCAACAGTAATAACACCTGTATCGCTATCATACATTCCCTTTGATTTCAAATCTGCAAGAGATGCAATTTGAGCATACGCACCATCTCCCTTTAGCCATTCTGCTTCAGTGGCAATAGATTCTTGAGTCTTCTGTTTTCCATCGTCTCCAAGAAGTTTTGTACCATCTTTATTGTAAAGAAGATTTGTTGAAATTTCAGAACCGTAAATGTCTTTGAAATTATTTCCCCCATCCTGATAGTCTGGAGAAATATTTTCAAATCTTGAAATGTAAGCCTCAAGGTTATTATTATAGTAACGAACAGAAACTGCTGAAAAACTATAATTCTTTACTTTTTTATTATCCAAATCTTTAGTTTTTGTTGAATCAAGATCAAAAACAAATCCGAATACACCAGCCTTTGCCAAATCATCAGAAGATGTATCTGCATCAGCATTTTTTGTATTCAATTTTATAATTGCAGTTGCCTCTGTATGTTTTGTTTTCAATGTTTTAAAACCACGGTATGTAACATCACTTTCATTTGTGTAATTAATGGAAGCTGTATCACCACTTACATTTAAAATTCCGTGTTCGTCCTCGTCATTCGCACATCCCGCAAATCCAAATACCAATGCAGCAGCAACTGCACTACTTAAAAGAACCTTTGAAAGTTTCATTTTTTCTCCTTATGTAGACCGGGCGGTCTACTTGATTTTTTTATTGCTAGCCTAAGATTAAATCTTTCTGTAGCAACCTTGACTAAGATTATAATATTTAGTTTTTTAATGTCAATAAATGAATTTTACTTCTTATGATTTGGTTTAATTTTTTCCGGTCCTGTTTTTAGCCGCCGGATTTCTGTA
>CAVGBY010000207.1:0-926 GCA_963627355.1 uncultured Prevotella sp.
GCAGAACCGTGAATCTTCTTTGCGGAAATGGAATGGATTTTAATGACGGCTACAGCTACGTTATTCCATGGCTTAATTCCAACGGAATTGCGGTGAACAAGATAAATCCTGGCGAAAATCTTTTGCCTCAGCTTGAAAAAAATCCTGTTCTTGCAATTATTGGCTCGGATAAAATCACAACTTCCCAGTGCGATGAAATTTCTTCTTACATCGAAAAAGGTAATTCCGTGTTTTTTGCAGTTTCTCCGTATAATGCTGATATTGAAAATTCGTGGTTTATCACAAAGCCTGAAAACCAGAATCTTATTGAAATTCTTGAAAAATTTGGATTTGTATTTTCAGGAAATATTCTTGCGGATATTTCTTGCGCAAGAATTCTTATGCAAAGCGACCAGAATCAGGACGGAACACATTCTGACTCCTTGTACAGCCAGCAGATAAATTACCCGATGTGGATAAGCATAATGCCGCAAAAAAATGTTCCTCAGGGAATAACAGAATACTGGCCGGCGGAACTTGTACAGACTGAAAAAACTGAGCCATTGTTTTTTACAAGTCCGCTTTCATGGACGATTGAGCCGGACAACAACACTCCGGAAAAACTCTTTGAAAACAATCCGTTTGTCGTAAAAGAAACAAAATTTGAACAGCAGAAAGGCTCTGGAATCGCGGCGCTTATTTCAAAAAACAAAAAACTTGTCCTTGTGCCGGACCAGTATTTTGTGAGCAGCCTTATGCTTGGCTATACGGGCGGCGAAAACGGTGATTACAGAAACCTTGATTTTCTTGTGAACCAGCTTTTAAAATTGAACGGAGAAGAAAATCTTGCGGAAATTCAGGAACATTCAACGCTCACAAATACTTCCGGACTTTACAAAACCTACAACGCAGAACAGTTTTCTTCCGCAAAAAACAGAACCTTGTGC
>CAVGBY010000207.1:936-2432 GCA_963627355.1 uncultured Prevotella sp.
ATGTTTGTTTTTGTTCCGGGATTAATAATTTTGACTGGAATTTTATTCAACAAAAACAAGATAAAGTTACTGAAAATAAAAAAAACGGCAGGAAACAGGCATGAAAGATAAGATTTTGATTTTTTTGACGATTTTTTTTGTTATTCTTTTTCCGTTAAGTTTTCTGGTTGAAAAAAAACAGAATTCAATAGAAACATTTGAGACCGCATTCCTGAATCCAAAAAATGAAATTGAGATAAAGAAAATAATCCTTGCCACTCCTGATTCCACGCTTGGGCTTGAGAATAAAAACGGTTTTTATTTCGGCGGAAATATTGAAAAAACTTATGTTTTCCCGGCTGACCAGAAAAGCGTGAAAAATCTTGTCTCTGCCCTAAAAAAAATAAGAAAACTTTCAAAGGCAGAAAGTTCCGGGTCAATCCTAAACGAAAAAAACTATGATTTTAAAATCTTATATGAATTAAACGATGGAAAAACGACAGAAATTCTTTTTGGAAAAAGCGACATTACAGAAACAAAAAGGTTTGTGAAAATTCCCGCAAAAAAAGAGGTTTTCAAGACGGAGTCGGATTTAGAGCCATTCTTTACTACAAGCGCGGATTTTTGGGTTTGTCCGGAAATCGTGTGGAATTCAAAATCTGAAAAAAAATCTGCGGAAGATATTCAGAAACTTTGTCTTTTGCAAAATAAAAAACGGAAAACATTGCTTCCCTCCGCTAAAAATTTCTATAAAAACGCAGAAACTCTTTTGTCGCTCCGTCATGGAAAACTTTGTCAAAAAATTGAACTTCCAGAAAATGCAGAAACTCTTGAAGTGGAATTCGACGACAATATTTTTTCTGTGAAGATTGCTCCAAAAGGCGAGGATTTTGTTCTTGTCTACGAAACAAAGGATTCTGACTATGCGGCAGAAATCAGCGGCTGGACATATAACCGGCTAAAAGAAGCGTTTGCAGACTGAAAACCGTCCGGGAAAGTCTTTAAATCATATGAATCATAAGAAGAACATTCAGAATATTGTAGAAAAAGTGAATTAAATAATTAAGCACGGGGGCTGAATTTTTATAAAACACGAAGCGGAGAATTATATGGGCGGTAAACGCGTTCAAAACCGCAAAAATTCCTAAATATCGGTGGCAGAGCGAAAAAAGGATGCACGGAAAAAAATCCGGGACCAGCAAAAAAAATCCTGAGTTAAAGTTCTGCGGAAAAACCTTTTTAAAAAAAGACGGAAGATAAATCCGGAAGATATTTTCCTCAAGAATCGCCCCCGCAAAAAAAGATAAAATGCAGAAAATCCATTTTTTTAAATTTTCAGGGCGGACAAAATCAGTTTTTGCCAACCGGTCTAAAAAAAAACTGGCGGAAAACTGAAAAAAAATTGAGCAGACAAAAAGAAGCGCAGTCCCGGAAACAAAAAAAATCAGCTCACGTTTTAATTTTTTTTTAGAAAAAGACTGGAAATTTTGCATAGCGCATGATACACTTATTTTAAC
>CAVGBY010000208.1:0-2391 GCA_963627355.1 uncultured Prevotella sp.
TGCTATTGCAGCAGACACAAACCTTACAAAGAAAGATACAGAAGCTTTTTTGAAGTCTTTCATTGAAAATGTTTCAAAATCACTGGAAAAGGGCGATGATGTTGCTCTTATCGGTTTCGGAACTTTCGGAATTGGTCAGCGTGCTGCCAGAACAGGACGCAATCCTAAAACTGGAGCAACAATCAATATTGCTGCAAGCAAAACTCCAAAATTCAAGGCTGGAAAAGCTTTGAAAGACCGCGTAAACAAATAAGTTTGCTTAATTAAGGGGCTGCCGCTGGCAGTCCTTTTTTTATGTGGTCTTGAGCTAGTCGAAATGACTTTAATTCTTTTGAATTTTCGGCTTTGTGAATTTGTAATACCCGGGTGCTTTGTAATCAATGTGCCACCCGCCGTTGTAAAATCCGTTGTCGTTTGCGGTCGGGCTTACAAACAGAACTTTTGCGGGATTTTCTGTGTCGTATTCAAAAACGTTTGAAGTCCATTCAGCTTTATTTTCAATTTTTGCAAGATATTGCTGGTCTTTTGGCGTGTAGACGCTGATTTTATATTTTCCAGGCTTAAGCAAAAGATACATGACCAGTCCGCCTTCTAAAAAATAACTTTTTTGATATTCAAAAACCTGTCGTGGCGCAGAGCGGTGAAAAATGCTTCCGAACTGCATTGTCTCCGCCTTTTTGTCCTTTACAACATTGTTCGCGTAGTAATAAGTCGCCTTGCATTTTGAATAAGTAACGTCGTTTCCGTCTTCGTCTTCAAGTTTTAGCCAGCAGCGTATGTTGTTCATTGTTCCGCTGTTTTCCGGTCTGTAAATCAAAAGTTCCCACTGGTTAAAGTGAAGAGGCGTGCCATCGTTCAATTTTTGGATTTTTGTCTGTGCAAAAAAATCTGTACAAAAAACAGATGTATATGTATATAGAAGAAAGGTGAACAAAAAGAATTGTTTTTTAGGAAACATACAAGAATTCTATCTGCGGAAATAAAGTTGGTCAATATTTCCGCAGAAAACCTTGCTGATTGATATTAGATAAAATCTAATATTTTATCTATCTCTGCACATTGAATGCATCCGGTCCCGGATAAACGGCCGCTTTTCCAAGTTCTTCTTCAATGCGCAAAAGCTGATTGTACTTTGCGACACGCTCAGAACGGCTTGGTGCGCCTGTTTTAATCTGGTTTGTGTTCAACGCAACAGCCAAATCTGCAATTGTTGTGTCCGCTGTTTCACCGGAACGGTGGCTTGCAATTGCTGTGTAGCCTGCCGCGTGCGCCATCTTGATTGCCTCAAGTGTTTCTGAAACAGAGCCAATCTGGTTCAACTTTATAAGAATTGAATTTCCCGCGCCAAGTTTAATTCCTTTTGCAAGACGTTCAGTATTTGTTACAAACAAATCATCTCCAACAAGTTGAACTTTCTTTCCAAGGCGTTCTGTCATTTTCTGCCAGCCTTCCCAGTCCTCCTCATCAAGTCCGTCCTCAATTGAAATAATCGGATACTTGTCAACAAGTTTTTCCCAGTGGTCAATGAGCTCATATGTTGTAAATACTTTTCCGGATTTTGGCTGCTTGTATTCGCCTTTTTTAGAGCCTTTCCATTCAGAGGAAGCAGCATCCATCGCAATCTTAAAGTCTTTTCCTGGCTTGTAGCCAGCGTTCTCAACCGCCTTAAGGATTGTTTCGATTGTTTCTTCATCGCTAGAAAGATTTGGCGCAAAACCACCTTCGTCGCCTACAGACGTCGCAAGATTTTCGCTTTTTAAAAGTTTCTGAAGAGCATGGAAAACTTCAGCGCACCAGCGGAGTGCTTCCTTAAAACTTGGCGCGCCGACCGGCATAATCATAAATTCCTGAACGTCAACAGAGTTTGTCGCATGGGCGCCGCCGTTCAAAATATTCATCATCGGAACAGGAAGGTGAGTTCCCTGAACGCCGCCAAGCAGCCTGTAAAGCGGAATTCCTAAAGAATCAGCAGCCGCACGGCAAGTCGCGATAGAAACTGCAAGAATTGCATTTGCACCAAGTTTTGACTTGTCTTTTGTGCCGTCGGCGGCAATCATAGCCGCATCAACTGCATAAATATCAGAGGCGGTAAGTCCTTTTACAGCCTGATTGATTGTTGTGTTGATATTTTCAACCGCCTTTGTAACGCCTTTTCCCAAATAACGGTTTTTGTCACCGTCGCGAAGTTCCAGAGCCTCAAATTCTCCGGTAGATGCTCCTGATGGTGCTGTTCCACGAGCCATTGTTCCGTCCACAAGATATACTTCTGCTTCAACGGTCGGATTTCCACGTGAATCAAGAATTTCACGGCCTACAACTTTTACGATTTCAAGATTATTCATAAAAACCACCTTTTAAACTTTTGGTTAGCAAACGCTAACTATATAAAAG
>CAVGBY010000209.1:0-2384 GCA_963627355.1 uncultured Prevotella sp.
TCAATTTTTTCAGTCTTTTTCGGCCTTGCAGTTTTTTCAGTTTTTGGCTCAGGATTTTTTGATGTCTTTACCGCCGCTGACAAATCTTTATGGACTTCTGTTTTTGCAGAAACTTGCCGCGGGGATTTTTCATTCTTTCCTGTAAAAGTGAATGCGAAAAGCAAAACTGAGCAGACACCAACAATAACCGCGCAAAGAGTTATCACGCTATTTAAAGGCAGATAGATTTTTCCACGGAGAGATTTTTTTGTTTTTCTTTTTGAAACAGTTCTTTTTTTAGACGCTGAACGTTTTTTTTGCGGCATAGCGGTTAATATTCTAGTGAAAAACTGCGGTTTTCGCTATACTTATAAAAAATCAAACTTAAAAAGGAAAAAAAAATGTATATTACTTGTCTTGACCTAGAGGGTGTGCTTGTGCCGGAAATCTGGATTGCGTTTGCAGAGGCCACGGGAATTCCAGAGCTCAGAAAAACAACCCGGGATGAACCAGATTATGACAAACTGATGAAATATCGAATCAATATTTTAAAGGAACACGGCCTTGGATTAAAAGAAATCCAGGAAACAATCGCAAAAATCGACCCGCTCCCGGGTGCAAAGGAATTTCTGGACGAGCTGCGTTCTTTTACACAGGCGATAATTTTAAGCGACACATTCGAGCAGTTTGCCGCTCCTCTTATGAAAAAACTAGGGCTTCCTACAATTTTCTGCAACACGCTGGAAGTTTCCTCAGCTGGAGATATTACCGGTTACAAGATGCGCTGCGAAAAATCAAAATACACAACAGTAAAGGCATTGCAGTCATGCGGATTTGAAACAATTGCCTCGGGCGACTCATTTAACGATCTAGGAATGATTCAAGCGTCTAAAGCCGGTTTTCTTTTCCGCACAACGGACAAAATCAAGGCAGACTATCCGCAGTATCCGGCATTCACAGAATACTCAGAGCTTCTGGACGCAATAAAAAAAGTTGTGGAAGGATAATTTTCAGGAAAAACAGATTTTAGCCGGATGCCAGTGTTCTTATATTTTTAAGCCACCATACATCCGGCTTTATTTTTTTATAGTTCTTTCTGAATTTTCAAAACTTCTTCAACAGGAAGTTGTGTCGCGGTGGAAATTTGCTCGACAGTTCCAAGATTCATTTTTAGGAGATTTTTTGCGGTTTCAATGGCTTTGTTCCAAGCACCTTTGATTTCGCCTTCCTCCAAGCCATCTTCCCTTCCTTCGTCTTTCCATTCGCGTATCTGGTCTTTCCACAGCATATATTCTGCCCTCCATTTCTGGTGATTCTTGCATGAGTTGACTGCGGTCTGAATCTCCTTTGTTAGCGGATCGGTCGCGGAATGTTTTTTTAGAAACTCAAGGAACGCCCGGACATTCAAGTTCTCAGCCTTCTCAAAACTGCTTGCATTATAGATTACTTTGTGGATTCTGTCATTCAGAATTCGGTTTCCGTCCACTTCTTTTGTGACGAAGTTGTAGACCGGCTTTCCGTCGCCGAACGGGTCATCAAGGCAGATAAAGACTACATAGGATTCCTTGAGTTCTTTGAAATTCTCACCGCGGTTCAGATGGTCGATGTCCATCATGCTCTGGTAGAAACGCATACGCAAGCCTTCGTCCTTCTTGATTACAGTTTGCATTTCTATGTCGATGATTTTATCTTCGTCTTCCAGATATGCGTCTAGCCGGATGCCTTTTCCGTTGTAAAGCTCATCGATTGAATACTGCGAGGTAACGAACTCAATCTTTTTTACTTTGATTCCAAGCAGGTTCTGCACGACGCCTTTTGCAATCTTCGGGTCTCGCATTATCTTGCTGAAAAGAAAATCGTCCGTGAAAAACAACTCATCATAGGGTTTAAGTATGTATTTTGATTCCTTTTGCATTTTTTTACTCCTGTATAGTTAACGCAAAAAAAATGCGAAAACGGAAATAAATCACAAACAAAACCTATGTTTTTTTTCGATATTCTGAGGATTCGGGTTTTGTTTCCAGTTTTTCAATGCAAAACTGGTATGTGGATTCAGCAAAAGGCAGTAGCAGGCTTAAGGAACTTGCAGGCAAAAAGATTGCAACCTGCGTACTGCAGACCATTCTGTTTTGTTACTGTAAACATAATATTTTCAGTAACAAAATACTTTCCCCAGTTAAACAGAATATTATACTCTCAGTAACAAAACATTATGTTTTCAGTAACAGAATATTATGTTTTGTTTAACAAAGTATTTTAGTCTTGTTACTGAGAGAAAAACAAACTTTCAGTAGATTTAATTGTGAAATGCACCGGACTTTCCATTGATGAAATAAATATCCTGAACCAAAAGAAATCTTCTTAGCGCAAATCCGCAACCAAATTTCTTTTCAATTGTCTAAATT
>CAVGBY010000210.1:0-2340 GCA_963627355.1 uncultured Prevotella sp.
GCCGTCCTTCAGTTGCGAGGCGATAAATAAAATCTGTTTTATCAACATACAAAAATTCTTCATTTATTAAAACTTCAAAGTTTTGTACGCCAATTGGAAGTTTCCTAAGGCTCATAAAAAAATTGTAGCATAAATGTATAAAATTTGCAGTTGTTTTTTTGAAATACGCAAGGACAAAATTCAGCAAAGCAATGACTGGCTGTTAACGTCTACAAGTCCTAACGTTGTCACCTTTATAGAAGGAATAACAGCAAGACTTACAAACGCCATATTCATAAAGGGTTCAATTTCTTTGCTTACTCCGTCTGAATGAACTGCATCCCGAAGTTTTTTATTCTGCTCGGCAATTTCTTCCGCTGAAAGTTCTGTCATAAGGCCAGCAACAGGTAGCGGCATAATCTGAACAATTTTTTTGTCTCTTACATAAATGTTTCCGCCGCCATTTTTTCTAAGAGTGTTTGCCGCAAACGCCATATCGCTGTCATTTGTTCCGATTACGATTAAATTGTGGCTGTCGTGGCTTACAGTAGAAGCGATTGCGCCGTGCTTAAGGGAAATTCCGTTTATAAAACCTTTTCCTATGTGTCCGCTTCCTTTATGCCTTTCGATTACGCAAAGTTTTAAGATGTCGCGCTCCGTGTCTATTCCGTTGTTGACGTCAAAGTTCAACCGGGCTTTTATTTTGTTTGTTATAAGTTCTCCTTTTACAATTTGAATGATGATGCTTTCATCTTTTTTTGGCTCAATAAAAAAATCTTTTTCGTCAAGCTCTTTTAAATGAACTGTATCGTGAACTTTTTTAATCAGTTCAGGATTTACCGGAGGCTTTTTAAAATCAAGGACTTCTTTTTTGCTTACAACTTTTTTTCCGTCTGTATAAACGTCTTCTATTTCAACACTAGAAAGATCATTGAGAATTAAAATGTCTGCACCGTATCCTGGAGCAATGGCGCCTGTGCACTTTAAGCCAAAGCACTGAGCGGTCTGCAAAGTCGCCATTTTTATTGCTTTTACTGGATTAACACCTTTTTTTACGGCTTTACGTATTATGTTGTCTATATGCCCTTCTTTTAAAAGGTCTGCAGGATGCCTGTCATCAGTCACAAGAAAGCAGCGCTGTGAATACGGCTCTTTAAAAAGCGGAAGAAGGGCATCAAGGTTACGGGCGGCAGTTCCTTCGCGAATCATAATCCACTGGCCTTTTTTTAGTTTTTCGAGCGCTTCTTCCATATTTGAACATTCGTGGTCAGTTTCTATTCCAGAGGCAATATATTTGTCGAGTTTTTTTCCCTTTAAAAGAGGAGCGTGACCGTCAATATTTTTCTTTAAGCAGAGAGCATCATCTATTTTAGAAATCATATTTTTGTCATCACAAATCACAGAGGTAAAATCCATTACTTCTGCAAGTCCCAAAACACGCGGATTTGAATAAAAAGGATGCAAATCTTGCGCATTAAGGGTGGCTCCGCTTTCATCAAAACGCGTCGCTGGAACGCATGAAGGAAGCATAAAATAAATTTTCAGCGGCAAGCCTTCTGAACTCTGGAGCATAAAATTGATTCCGTCTTTTCCACAGACGTTTGCAATTTCGTGGGGATCTGCAACAATCGCCGTTGTTCCGTGCGGAAGGGCAACGCGTGTAAATTCCTTAGGAAGAAGCATTGTGCTTTCAATGTGCATATGACCGTCAATAAAACCCGGACAGATGAATTTTCCGCTTAAATCAAGGCATTCGTCGGCGTCGTTTTTTGTATAATCTCCAACACCCACAATTTTTTTGCCTTTTATCAAGACATTAGTTTTTTCAATTTCTTCCGAAAAAACGTTTACAACATTGGCATTCATTAAAAGCAGTGATTTTTCGTTCATAAGTAAGATTATAAAACTTTAAATTAAATCGGAAAATGATTTTTTTTGTAAAATCTCTTAATATTTTGTGGAACTTTTAGAATTAGGTCAAAATTCTAGTTTTATTAATTCGGAAAAGAAATTGAATGTGTTTCCAGTCAAAATTCAATTTATGGATTCAGAATAAAACTCGACATTTGACCTATTAATCCCGCCCATGTCATGCTGAACTTGATTCAGCACCTTAAGAAAATTTACTTTTCTTCACGCCAGCCCAGAACACCGCTCGCGTCGTCCGCAAAAACAAGTGCGATTTTATGGGTGGTTTTTCCGCTTACGCTGTAGCGTTCTGCGTATTTTTTATTTTTAATCTGTTCCAGGGCTTCTTTTACGCCCTTTTCAAAATCGGTCGGCTGAACGGTCTTCAGCTCAAAAATATAGACATCGGTCTGGGTTGTAACGATTATGTCGCTTCTGCCAAAAATTGACTGC
>CAVGBY010000211.1:0-2322 GCA_963627355.1 uncultured Prevotella sp.
TTTTATTATGAAACAAATAGAAACAAAGAAAATTTCAGGAAAAATTGTTGTAAAAACAGGGCTGCATATCGGTGCTGGTAATGATAAGATTGAAATCGGCGGAATGGATAATCCGATTATCAGAAATCCTCTTACACACGAGCCTTATATTCCTGGTTCATCGATAAAAGGAAAAATGCGTTCGTTAATGGAATGGAAATTTGACAAACTCAAAAGTACCGGCGGAAAAGTTTGTTCCTGCGGACTTCCAGAATGTAAAGTATGCCGCGTTTTTGGAAGCGCAAATACAAAGTCAGATGAAACAAAAGGACGAGGACCGACAAGGCTTATCGTTCGGGATGCAGTTTTGACAAAAGCGTGGAAAGTGAAATTTAAAAATGGAAATTCTATTGTTGAAGAAAAGAATGAAAACTCTCTGAACAGAATTACAGCGGAAGCGACTCCTCGCCCGATTGAACGTATTGTTCCGGATGTGGAATTTGATTTTGAAATTGCTTACCGTGTAATTGATACCGGCGATGATGGCAAAACCGATGAAGAATATTTTACAGAAGTAGTTCTTGAATCCCTGAAACTTTTGCAGAATGACTATCTTGGTGGCGGAGGAAGCCGCGGAAACGGTCAGATTGAATTTAAGGATTTAGTTGATGAAAACAACAATCCTGTAAGCCTGTAGGTTTGAGGTGTTTATGCAACTTTACAAAGTTTCGACAAAATTGCAGTCATCTCTTGTAACGCCGTTAAAAGGCGACACAATCTGGGGGCATATTGTATGGGGGATTGCAAACCATGAAGGCGAACAGTCAGTGGCGAATTTCCTTGAAGAAGAAAAATCTTCATCACCTAGTTTGGTTGTTTCTTCCGCATTTCCAAAAGGCACAATCTGCAAGCCTTTTCCGAAACATGAAGATAGAAAACCTAAATTGACTGCAGAAGATTATTCTAAAATCAAAAAGAATAAAAAAGAGAAATTTGTTTCTGCCGCAAGATATTTTTCGGGATTTTCTGAAAGTGACGCAAAATCTTTCAGGTTCGAGCAGGTTCAGGCAATGCGCTGTTCCATAAACCGTTTTTTAAACACTGTGGAAGAGGGAAATCTTTTTGCAGTGGAAGAACTTTGGTCAAACAGTCAGGATTTTGATTTTTACATTTTGTCATCATATTCTACAGAGCGAATAAATCAACTTTTAAACTGGGCTTTTGAAAACGGATATGGTGCAGACTCTTCAACCGGAAAAGGAAAAATTTCTGTAACAAACATCGTTCCTGCAGAACCTAAAATCAGCTCTAATAAATATGTTGCGCTTGCACCGTTTGTTACGGATTTTTCAGAAATAAAAGAAAATTCTTTGCGCGCAAACACTTTTATCCGCACTGGAAAAATTGGTGGAACTTTTGTTTCTTCAATGAGTCCTTATAAAAAAACAGTGATTTTGTTTGACGAAGGCGCTGTTTTTGAGTCAGAAATGCCGTTACAGTTTATTGGGAAACTGATTACAAAAGTTCATTCGGATGAACGGATTTGCCAGTCTGGATTCGCACCAGTTTTGCCAATAGGAGATGATGAATGAAAGAAATCTACAAAATAAAAATCGAGCCGCTGACCGCAGTGCATATTGGGACCGGAAATACATTGTCTCCATTAGATTATAAGCTGGCAAATACAAGTTCAGGGATAAGAAAATATGTCCGATTTTCTTCTGATTCAATTTTAAGAAAAGTTGCAATGGATGAAAAACTTAGAAATGAGTTTGAGATGTTTTCTCTGAACAATGATATGAAATCTTTGCAGACTTTTTTTAATAAGAACATGAGAAATGAAGATGTTTCTTATCTGTGTCTGCCAACAAATAAGTTTGAAAAAAGATATGACGAAAATCAAAAAAAAGATCCGTTGCAGAATGCCTGCGAAGTCTTGGAGATGTACAGACCTTCCTTAAAGAGTTTTCCTGTGATTCCCGGGAGTTCAATAAAAGGGGCTATAAGAACGGCACTTGTTGATTCCTTTGTAAAAGATGTTGAGGGCGGATTTGATTTTTACAAAGCAAAGAAAAACAGAAACTTTGAAAACCAGATTCTTCAGAATAACGATGCAAAAAATGATCCGTTCAGGGCAATCCGTGTTGGCGACTGCAATTTTTCAACACCGCTGACACAAGGCGTTGGAATTCTTCAGATTATAACTGGAGATTCAGGACATCTTTCAGAGAAAAATTCTACACAGGTTCAGGCAGAAGTGATTTTAGGTAAAGTTGTTCTAAAAGAATCTGTTCCGCAGTCTTTTAATCTTGCTATTGATAATGATTTACAGAAAAGCAGAAG
>CAVGBY010000212.1:0-2308 GCA_963627355.1 uncultured Prevotella sp.
TTTACGCTCCAACTTACCGCGGTTTAGAAGATACAAAAAACTACGATTTGAATTTTGATTTTCAATCTGCATATAAGCGTTTTTCGGAATTGACAGGGAAAAAAGTAAAATTCCTGTTCCGTACCCACCGTTCAATGCTGCATGATTTTTCAATTGAAAACACTTTTGTTTTAGATGCGACGGCTTATCCTGACATGCAGGACTTACTATGTGCCGCTGATTTTTTGATAACTGATTATTCTTCTTCAATCTGGGACTACTCGCTTTTGAAAAAGCCTTGTCTGCTTTTTACTCCAGATTTGAAGAAATATCAGAATGACCGTGGTTTTTATACACCGATTGAAACTTGGCCGTATTATTTTTTTGAAACTAATGAAGGCTTTATAAAAAATCTGACGCTTGATGTCGATGAAGACAAAATCGCACGTTATCAAAAACTTCTTGGAACTTACGAAACAGGTCATGCTTGCGAAAAGTTGTGGAAGTTGTGCAAGGAAAAGACTTCTGTTTAAGAAAGTATGCAAGAAGTAAACCCGATAAAGGAGGAAAACTGAAAAGATAAATTGATTTTTGGCATTTTACAAGAATGTAATCCTTCTCGACTTTGTTGCGGCACATTCTATTTCCAATATGTTCTATATAGTTTTGGAGAAAAATATGGTCTTACTCACAAATGTTTACCGATTTATAAAATTCACACTATTAAAAATAAAATTTTTATCTTTGATTTTGGTTACAAGAAAAAATATTGAAAGTATCTTTGAAAAATCTCAGGATTCAATCCTTTTCATAACTCATAACTATAGTGGAGGAACTGCTGTTTTTGAAAAAAATTATATTTCAGAAAAAAGTGAAGATTTTATTATTTGCAGAATGATTTCTTATACGAAAAATATTGTAATAAAGATTGAGAGATATGGAAAATCTTATTATTTAAAGCCCGATATTTTTAAAAAAATTCTTTTATTCAAATTTAAGGAAGTCGTTTTAAATTCTTTTGTAAATTTTTACGACATTAAATTTTTCTTTGATTTGCTTGTGGCTTACAAACGAAAAAACTTAGAAGTAAATTTTTTATACATGGTTCATGATTTTCATTGCACGTGTCCAACAATTAATCTTATTGCTGATAATTGGAATTGCTATATGGAATGTCAAAAGCATAATTGCAAATTTAATTCTTTTTCAAATCATTTTACTGGAAATATAAATCAATGGCGAAAAATATGGTCTGAACTTCTTTATGCCACAGATGAAATCCGATGTTTTTCAGAAAGTTCTAAACAGATTGTTCAAAAGGCATATCCAGTTTTACAAGATAAAAAAATCAAAGTTGTTCCTCATAGCATGAGTTATTGTAAGTTTTCTAAAATAAAAAACGTAGAAAACCTTCCTTTGCATATTGGAATTGTTGGTTTAATTGACACAGTTTTTAAGGGAAAACTTGTAGTTAGACAATTGCTAGAACGGCTTCCAGAAGAAATTCCTGTTTCGTTAATTGGCGTTACTAAAAAAAGGATTGGCGGAAAAAATCGAAAAAATACACATTATTTAGGAAAATACAAACATGATGATTTACAGCGACTTGTAGAGAAAGAGACCATATCGATGGAAATCTTCCCATCGATATGGTCAGAAACTTTTAGTTACCTCGTTTCTGAACATATCGCAATGAATATTCCTGTAGTTTGTTTTGATATGGGGGCTCAGGCAGAAAAAGTAAAAAAGTATGAAAAAGGATTTGTAGTAAAAAACATAGACGAAATGGTAAATGTAATTTTGAGTGAATTTGAAAAACGGAAATAGATAGAAATGCTTTACAAAAAAAATCTGCTTCAAATATCACAGTTTTTTCTCGCTTGTCTGGTTTTTATGATGAATGTAAATGGAAACAATTTTTTTCATCTTAAGGAAGTTTTTTTTATGCTTTTTGTTATAACAGCCTTTAGTTATGGCGATTACAGAAAACTTTTCAATTTCCTCTTAATGATCTGCATCTATATTTTTAGTGCAGTTTACAATTTGTTTACAGAATCAAATTATCAGTTTGGAGCGGCAATTTATAATTTATTGGGTTTTATTTATCTGTTTTTACAAGTTTTCGAAGTAAAAGAATATAAGGAAACGATTATAAAAGCTTTTCTTGATTCATCGTTTGTTGTGGCTATAATTTCTATTTTAATTTGGATTTTATGTATGAGTTCACCTGTTATTTCTGCTGGCCTTACACTGTATTTTAAAAATACAAAAACTGATGCGGCTGCTTTTATTTTTATGATTGTGGAACGACAAATATTGGGATTTAAAT
>CAVGBY010000213.1:0-2281 GCA_963627355.1 uncultured Prevotella sp.
TCACCACAGAAGGCAAATCCGTATCCTTTTCCATGGCTTCAGTAATCTCATCGGTGGCCGCAGAAGCGTCAATCTCTTTCATAATTTTTTTCATATATTTAAAAAATAATTCTAAATAACAAAAGTTTCAAATTTTTCCACAAAAAAATAAAAAAGTGGATTTTATAAAAAAATCCACTTTCAGCAAAGTTCAAAAAATTCCAGCAAAACTCAAGAAACAGCAGTCCCGCTATTTCATCAGCTCGCGGTATTTAAGCGCAAGCCGTTTTGACTTGACCGCCGCAAGACCGCAATAATTAGAAGGATGCTCAAAGAATTTCGCCGGGTCAGCGACACCAAGCTTTTCAAGCTGCGCAGTAATCTTTTCATACGCATCCTTGTGGGTTTTAAGAACCTCAAAGAATGTTTTTCCAGCCTGCTCAGCCTCAAGCGTAATCTTACGGATAACCTCGTGCCCATCGTTCACACCTGCTTCGCCCAAAAGAATATAAGCCGGTTCAGCCAAAACTCCGCCCTTTACCTTTCCGCCGGCATTCTCAAGATTTTTAGCCATATTCTCGCGGTCAGCCTGCAATCCCTTTACAACACTGTTCATTCTTGCAACAGCCATTGTAAAACCGCTAACATAGTCGGCAATAAAACGCTGGCTCGCAGAATTCGTCAAATCTCGCTGGTGCTCAGAAATCTGATCCATATAGAACGTAATTACACGCGGACACATCGCCTTCCACAAAGACTTAACGTGCTCGCTGTTCCAAGGATTTCGTTTCTGCGGCATAGTCGAAGAGCCAACCTGTGTCGAGGCAAAATATTCAAAAACCTCGCCAATTTCCGAACGCTGCAAGTTACGCAAATCATCAGCCAAGTTCGCGATAATTCCAAACGCAACATTCATCTCAAGCAAAAGGCGAAGAACATATTCCGGCTCAACAAGCTGGTTCGAATATTCAGAAGGATGAAGCCCCAAAAATTCAACATAAGTTTTTTCAAGAGCCTCCGGGTCTTTCACAATCATCGAAGGCCCGTTGTAAGAACCGACCGGTCCCGCAAGTTTTCCAACCAGCTGATTAGAAAGCTCCTCAATGCGCAGAATAGATTTTCCAAGACGGCTTACAAATTCCGCAATTGACCATCCAAAAGTAATCGGAACCGCGTGCTGACCATGCGTTCGCCCAACCTGAGGAGTCGCGCACTCGCGCTCAGCAATATCGCAAAGGTAATTTTCAAGTTTTTTAAGCTCCGGAAGAACAACGTTATGCGTAACATCCCTCATCCGGCAAGAAAGCGCAGTATCCAAAATATCAACCGAAGTCGCGCCCAAATGAATCAGCGGCCCGATTTTCGAGTCAACCTTAGTTTTCATCACATTTACAAGCGCACGGATATTATGCTTCGTCTTTTCCTCTTCGGCATAAACTTCCTGAGGATCAATCGCCGCCGCAACATCATCAAGTTTTTTCGCAGTCTGTTCATCAAGCTCGCCGCGGATTTTCAAATGAGCCTTTACAAGAGCCGCCTCGCACTTTGCGCAGGAACGGATGCTAGCCTCTTCAGAAATATACTTAGAAAGCCCGGCAAAAGCCTCCGCTTCCGACAAAGAATATCGATGATCGATACAAGAAAGATTTTCAAAAATATTACGAGTTTCCATAAAACCATTATAAAGAATTGCAGAAAGAATAACAACTTTCAGAAAACAATACGATTCCGTTATTGAACGCTAAGATTACACCCCGCGGCAAACAACTCACGCTTGCTGCATTTCTCCAGAAAACCGACCTTCCAGAGCCCGCTCACGCTCGGTCTCACTCCGTTCGCCTGCCTACGGCACTCTTCCAGCTCGGCGTAAAATCCCCCGGCATGTCATGCTGAACCTGATTCAGCACCTTAAGAAAATTTACTTTTCTTCACGCCAGCCCAGCACACCACTTGCATCATCTGCAAAAACAAGGGCGATTTTGTGGGTTGTTCTTCCGCTTACGCTGTAGCGTTCTGCATAACCTTTCTTTTCAATCTGCTCCAACGCTTCCTTTACACCCTTTTCAAAGTCTGATGGAGAAACTGTTTTTAGTTCAAAAATGTAGACGTCGGTCTGGGTTGTAACGATTATGTCGCTTCTGCCAAAAATTGACTGCATTTCACTCACTACGTCAAAACCCGTCATACGGAAAAGAACATGGGTTATTGCCTCGTAAAAGTTTTCGCACATATTTTTCTGTACAATCGTCGGAATGTCAGAAAAGCACGCCTTTACAATCCGCATGGCGTATTCAAGCTCGTT
>CAVGBY010000214.1:0-2239 GCA_963627355.1 uncultured Prevotella sp.
AAAAAATAAATTTAAAAAAAGAAACCATCTTATTCGTGTTAAGAGAATTAAAAGAGATAAAGTTTAAAGATATTCAATCTGATTTAAAAGGTCACATACTTCAAAAAATAATTGACCGTTCTTATCGAGAAAGCAAAGGGCAGTTTTTTACTCCGTCGCCAGTTGTTGATTTTATTGTAAAGATGATAAATCCTCAAAAAAATGAAATAGGTTGCGATCCTGCCTCAGGAACAGGCGGTTTTATGTTTGCTGCGCTTGAATATATTTCGAATTACCAGAAGGTTGAATCTGGCGATGTCAAGAATGTTTATTTTTATGATATAAGCAGAAATCTTATTAAATTAGTTGCAATGCGAATGATGTTTGAATTTTCTGGCTGCGATACAAATCTTTCGGTTATAGACAGTATTTCAGAAGATATAGAAAATAAATTCGATTATGTTCTTACAAATCCCCCCTTTGGAACTCAAGGTAAAATTGCTACAAAATCAATCCTTAATAAATATGAGCTTGGAAGGGATGAGAATGGTTTTGTTTTAAAGTCCCAGGTTCCCGACATTCTTTTTGTTGAAAAAGTGATAAGGATTTTAAAAGATGGCGGAAGGGCGGCGGTCGTACTCCCTGATGGTGATTTTGAAAATCCTTCCCTAAAATATTTTAGAAAATTTCTTGCTGAAAATGTCAGGATAGACGCAATTGTTGCTTTGCCGGACGGAACTTTTATTCCTTACGGAACAGGGGTGAAATCAAGTGTTTTATTCTTTACAAAACTTCAAAAGCAAGAGATAAAAAAATTGGTGGAATCAGATTACAATATTTTCTATGGTAAGATTACAAAGTTAGGGTATACATTCTCAAAACATTCAAAAGATGTTTTTAATGAAAGTGGAAAGCCTGATGAAGATTATTCTGATGTTTTAAATTCTTTTAGAAATAAAGAAAACTCTGATTTTGCGTATACTGTAAAAATTTCAGAGGTCATAGACAACGATTTTATGCTCTCCGAGAATTTTTATTCTCCTGTTTACAATAAAGTTATAAATCTAATAAAGAAACAAGATTTTAAGCCGTTAAAAGATCTTGTTGAATTTAAATATTCAAAACAAAAAATCATTGCTGATGAATATTATGATTATATAGAAATTGCTGATTTAAATGCGTATACAAATGAGATTATAAATTCTACGCAACTTTTGGGTGAGGATATGCCTAGCAGAGCAAGTTATTTATTGGAAAAAGGGGATATTATAGTTGCAACTGCCGGTGGCTCTATAGGAACTCAGAAACAGGCGAAAGCCATAGTAACAGAAAATTATGAAGGATGTATCTGCACAAACGGTTTTACCGTAATGAAGGCAAAAAGTATATCAGCCTATTATCTTTTAAGTTTCTTTAACAGTGAATTGTTTTATAAGCAGGTTCTTAAATATAAATACGGAACAGCAATTCCCTGCATAAATCGTGAAGATTTTGAGAATATTTTAGTGCCTATTCCAGAGAAATCTGTTCTCTTGTTGAAAGAAAACAACATAAAAAAGGCGATTCAGTTAAGAGAAGAGGCAATGAAACTTATGCTAGCGTAATTTTCATTTATAAGCAGAGTGAGGATTATTCATTCTCTCTGAAATCTACTTGTGATTTATCATACTTAACAGTTCTGGGGTTAGTGCATTTTATGCATTCGTCAATATCAGAATACCACGGCGGACAGATATTTAAATTATCTTTCTTGCCTGGTATTAGAATGTCAATTATGTAATTTTGATACAGATGATTTGGTGACGAGGGTGAATGAGAAATTTCTAACGGATTCATAAAAACGAACTCGTGTTTTCCTGTCCTTTGAAATAAATCGACAGCCATCATTGAAAAATCGCTTACTAAAGGAGCAGCCTGTTTTATTCCTGTTTCTTGATCTATTCTGTCGCTAGGTTCATGTGTCTGCAGGACTTTGTAAAGTCCGCGTCTTTCTCTAAAGGCTGTTTCTGTTAATAAATTTTCATCAGCATCATTTATAAATTTTTCAAGTTCTTTCTTTGATTTGAAAACTCTGGATAAATCTGCATTGTCAGGACCTGGAGTCTTCGAATTCCACCTGAATCCAGGAAAGTCCTTGTTTGGATGCTTGTTTTTCCAGCTATCTTTTGCACGTGTGTATTTTATTTGTCCATTATGAAAAGTTTTTTCTTTATCGATATTGATGTATTTTTTCAGAAAATTGAAAGCTTTTCCTTTGTCC
>CAVGBY010000215.1:0-2233 GCA_963627355.1 uncultured Prevotella sp.
GAATTATATGTTATTGGAGTATTTATGATATTGTCAGATTCTTTATTACCATTTGTCTTTACTGTTTCAATTCGTTCAATAATTTCATCTTCAACTTTTTTTAATACATCCTGCTGAATTATATTCTCTTCTTTATCGTTTGTATTTTCTGCATTGGATTGTTCTATAATTTTATTTTTAATTTCTTCTAAAATATTTTGTAAAATCACATCATCATTTTTAATATTCTCATTTTTATTAACTGCTGATAAATCTAACATTATGTTCATAATTCTTTCTCCATAAAAAAAACAGACACAAGGAAAAAAAATTCCTTATGTCTGTTTTGTAATCAATTTTTATGATTAGTTCTTTGAAATTGTAATATAAGCCTTTGGTGCAGATACAGAATCATCAGTAAGTTCAATTTTTATTTTATATGTTGCACCCACTGCCCAATTTTCTTTCATTGTGCTGTTTCCAACTTTTGTAGCACTATATTGCATTTCTGTACGTTTGCCTAATTCAAGATTTGACACAGTCCAATTATTATCTGGATTGAAGATTCCAAATTCGTTTCCAGAAGCGTCATGTTCCCCTATAGAAGTAGTGAATTCTTGAGTTTTTTCTGCAGTCATGGTTTTAGTATCACTCCACCATCCTTCCCAACCGCCTTTTAATACAGCACCCTCGAAAGAATATGTTTTAGGAGCTTCCACAGCTTTTGTTAGTTTACAAGAAACGCTTAATTTTTTAGAAGCAGCATCTTCAATTTTTATTGTGATTGTATAAATTGAATTCTTAGAAAGACCAGTTATTGTTAAGTTTTCTCCATCTAATCCAGGATCTTTTGTATAATAGATAGGTTCAACAGAATTTTCACCAACCTTGATTTTTTCATCTACAACTTTATCTGTAGCATCGTGTTCTTTTCCAGATTTTATTCCGCCAAACCAACGAGCAGACCAATCTCCTATTTCTCGAATAGAGAAACTTTCTTCATTTGCAGATGCTGTAAATTCAAATGTATAAGATACACCATCTACATAGGTGAGTTTTTGACCATTTTTCCATCCATCAAAAGAGCCGAAAATATCAGCTTTAGCGAGTATTGATGTGTCATAAATACGAACGTCAGATGTTATAGAACTATTTTTAGAGAATTTTGCAGCATCTGCATAAATAGTATAAAGCTTAGAATCATTCTTGTATGAACCAGAGAAATAATCATCTTCATCAGGCTTTTCAGTTGACATTTCTCCATCATTGCCCCAGTACAAATAACCATTTGTAAGGTAGTAAGAATATGAACCATCTGTTTCAGGTGTAAAAGTATAATTATAATCTGTTCCAGAACGAGTCAAAACAAAATCTTTTCCATCTGAAGTTACGGCTCGAAGTATTGGATAATCTGTTACAGCACCAACACACTTAAGGCTTAATTTTTCTGCCGGAGCGTCATATTTTGCGATGAGTGTATAGGTATTTCCATCTGCCAAATCTTTAAGAACAATATTTCCCGGATTAGAGTTTGCAGCATCACGACCTTCCAAATCAAGCCATTCTGAATCATTTACAGAAAGATTGATTGCAGTATCCTTTTTTCCACCCCAGTCTTTTGCCCAACCAGTCACATCTCTAGCAATCTTGAAATTTAATGTTCCTTTTCCACCGCCCCAACCAGTCATGTCAGCGGCTTTATATGTAAATGTACATTTCTGTTCTGTATCGCTGCCTTCTGTCATTGTAAATACAAGGCGTTTAGTAACATCTGTATCTCCAATTTTTTCTGTACAGAAGTCACCTTCTGCATAGAGATTAGAAACAACGCTGTCGTGCAAATCGCCAGAACAACTTGCAAATCCAAAAAGAAGTGCAAGCGCAGTTACAGCACCTGTTATCAGTTTTTTCATTTTTATCTCCTAAAGTATAGTTCTTTAGTTTGTGAATCTTGCCAAAATCTGCCGCCTGAAAACAGACGGCAATATTTCAGTTCGCTTTCACCCTTTTTAGACAAGGTGTTTTTCACTCTGTCTGAATTAATGTCAAACAAGGATGTTTGACAGATTAAATATCCCAGCGGATACCTACGCGCATTGCAGCACGTCCGTCATACCAGTTAACTGCATCACGAACAGTGTTGTTTACGCTTTCTTTAGCCCAAGAGCCCTTTACATTTGCGCGGTCAAGGTTCAAGTTATCCTGTCCGTCGCCGAAGTGCTTGAACGGATCCATGTTGTACACAAACTGTGCG
>CAVGBY010000216.1:0-2222 GCA_963627355.1 uncultured Prevotella sp.
AGACACTGTATTTTCCGGGCGTTCAGATTGTTCACGACCACGCAAAAGAAAGCTACAAAAACAAAAAAATGCTTGTGGCGCATATAAAGAGCGCGTTCAGGTATTTTGGAAAATACGGCTGGTGGTTCGACAGGGAAAGACGGGCGATGAATAAACAGATTTTGGGAGAGATAAAAAAATTGGGAAATGCGTGAGGGATTGTAGCACCTGCGAAGCAGTTCTGTAGCGAAACGAAGTGAAGCGGAAGAATGAGCCGCGCAAGACGGCGAAGTGCGGAAAGCCCGGCAGCAACTTGTTGCTGACACGCCAAAATATATAAAAACATGAAGCTGATTGGGCGGATTGTTTTTAAGTTTCTGGTTTTTGTGTAGAGAAAACTAGGTAAGTAAAAATTGCTTTGCTATTTTTACGGTGTTCTTTGATATTTTTATTTTAGGGAAGGGGATTTTAAATTTTTTAGGAAGTGAATTATAGAAGAAACTTTATATTTTTGCTAAAATGTGAAATATGATTGCACAAAATGGGAAAAATATAAAACAAATGCTTTCTGAAATTCCTGTTGGAACAGTTGTTACTTCTAAAAAACTTAGTTCTATGGGAATCAGCTACAGTCTTATGCGTTCTTATGAAAAATCCGGCTGGTTAAAAAGGCTGGCACAGGGGGCTTATTCAAAATTGAATGAACCTGTTAGTCTGAATGGTGCGATATATGCTTTGCAAAATGACTACAAACTGTCTGTTCATGAGGGGGCTTATAGCGCATTAAAGAATTTTTATTCAAAAGTGCATTATATAAAAGACGAAAATCTTATACATCTTTTTGCTCCGATTGGAACAAAACTTCCTTCGTGGTTTAAAACTTTGTTCTGCGGAAAATATTTGCTTCATCTTACTGATTTTCTGCCGGAATCTGCTGGTTTTGAAAAAAGAGATATGGGATTGTTTTCTGTTCAAGTTTCATCGCTCGAAAGAAGTCTGCTGGAAATGCTTTATCTTGTACCAGAGAAAATCACAGTGCAGGAATCGTATTCAATAACTGAAACTGTTGTTTCGTTAAAAACATCGCTTATGCAGAATCTTCTTGAAAACTGTTCTTCTGTAAAAGTTAAGAGGCTGCTTTTGTGCTTTGCGGAAAATGCAGGAGTGCAATGGTTTGAAGCGCTTGATATTCAAAAAGTTGATTTGGGTACTGGCATAAGAAGTCTTGAAAAAGGCGGAAAACTGTATAAAAAGTATAGTCTTGTAATTTCAGAGCTGGAGTAAAGTATGAAATTTGCTGAAAAGTATTTTGAGCAGGTAAAATTGCTTTTGGAAGTGATTCCATTTGTTGCAAAAGAAAAGTGTTTTGCATTAAAAGGCGGAACTGCAATAAATATGTTTTTTCAGGATTTACCTCGCCTTTCTGTTGACTTGGATTTAGTTTATCTTCCGATAGAAGAGCGTGAAAAATCTTACGAGAACATAAATTCAGCGCTTAAAAGAATTGCGGATAATCTTTTGAATTTGGGCTATGAAACTGTTTTACAGGGAAAGAGCGAAAAAAAGATTCTGGTTTTAACTCAAAATGCAACTGTAAAAATTGAACCGAACTATACAATCCGGGGATGTTTGTCAGAACCTGTTTTTATATCTGTTGTCCCGAAAGTACAGGAAGTTTTTGGATATGCAAAAATGAAAGTTCTTGAAAAAGAAGAACTGTATGCCGGGAAATTCTGCGCGGCTTTAGACAGACAGCATCCTAGAGATTTATTTGATATTATGCAGTTGTTTGAAAATGAAACAGAAATTTCTGAAAAGTTCATTCATTGTTTTATTGTGTATGCTTTAGGACACAACAGACCTTTGCACGAACTTATTGACTGTACCATAAAAGATAATTCAAAAATTTTTGAAAAAGAATTTGTTGGAATGACAGACGTTTATGTTTCTTATGAGAATTTGATTTCTACATTGAAGAAATTGAAAGAAGAACTTAAAAAACGGCTTGTTCCTTACAAGGAAAAATTACTTGATTTTGTAAGATTAAACGCAGACTTTTCTTTTTTGCCATATAAGAATGTGGCCGAACTTCCAGCAATAAAATGGAAGCTGAAAAATCTTGAAAAACTTGCTTTTACTGATAAAGAAAAATTTGATTTTCAGTATGTAGAGTTGAAAAAATATCTTGAATCATAGTAATACGGCATATCATTGAACTTTTCTGTTAACAATATACCTTAAAG
>CAVGBY010000217.1:0-2128 GCA_963627355.1 uncultured Prevotella sp.
TCGGCATTAGTATATTCCGGATGGAACACAACCCGCATTTTCTGCTCGTCAGGAATATTTTTTGTTTTTTCATCAATTTTGTTGCTTTTTCCGCAGCCAGGAACTCCGTAGTAGATGATTTGGGAGAAGTTTGGGATGTAAGAAGTCTCATAGGAACTAGAATTTTGTTTCCATATTTCATCGGGTAAAGGTGTATCCTCTATATTTATTCCTATAACATTTTCGATAGAGTTTCTTAAATATGGATTCTTTCTACAAATCTCATCTAACAATGTTTTTGAGTATTCCTTTTCGGGAATATACTGAAGCGCATCATTTCTGTTTCCATTGTAAGGAGTCAACGAAATTGTAATGGGATTTAATTGAATATTACGCAATTCCAAATGACTTTTCATTCCAAAAGGAAACAAAATCGCAACTCCATATTGATTATGACCAGTTTCTTTTGGAAATAATATTTTAGGTTCTGAAGCAACAAAACCAATGGCGTAAATTCCACGCATTAATAAGGCTTCTTTTAACTCTGAAAACTGTCCTTGTCTATAACAGAAAACAATATCTCCCTTTTTCATATAAGGGCGAGAATGATCATTCAATGGAGAATACACAATAGAATTGTTCCAGTTTTCTTCTGTTTCTAAGTTATTAAAAGATTCTTTTGAACATATTGTAAAAAAACTTCTATTTGCAGTAGCAAAAATATTCTTAACATAATCATCAAGAGATTCTGAATCGAATTTTGAATACGCAGAATAAGTCGAAAATATTTCATCGTAGTATTTATGAAATTTATCTTTTAACGGTTCTATTGATTTTAACAATTTTTCTGTATGTGTCATCTCTCATTCTCCCTCACGAACTGAATCACACTGTTTGCAACTTTTTCTATGAGTGGCTCTGTAACACTGTTTCCTGCCTGCTTGTATTTTTTGCTTTGCGCAATTGTGGAAGGAAATCTGAACGGATTTTGAACATTCACAGGAAAGCCCTGAAATCCTAAACATTCTTGTGGCGTCAGCTTTCTGATTCCTTTTGAAGTTTTTACAATCGGAACATTGTGCCCGCCTTCGCCCATGTTCGCAGTCAAAGTCGGACATACACCACTTTTGTTTTCGCGGATGTAGACTCTTCTCCACTGATAAACTGTATCAGGATTTACAATCACGTCTTTCATCTGCCCGTAATAACGATGATTTTCTTTATAAAAAAGATTTTCTGTCTCAACACAATCGTCTATCACGGCATGAATATTTTTTGTAAGCTCAACTTTTTCAGGAAAGGGAAATTCAAACTGCCCGTCACAAATTTTGTCACCAGGAATTTTTACTTGCTTCGGGTCAAAGCCAACTATAAAAATACGCTCGCGGTTCTGAGGCACATTCGCGTATTCGCACGGATTCATGATTTTTGAATCAACAACATAGCCAAGACGGTTTTGAAGAACATCCATTATCTTTGCAAAAGTTCGCCCTTTGTCATGCGATTTTAAATTCTTTACATTTTCAAGATAAAAAGCCTTTGGACGATGCTTTTCTAAAACATCAGCAACATCAAAAAAAAGAGTTCCACGAACATCATCAAACCCTTTCTGATAACCGGCAATCGAAAAAGCCTGGCACGGAAACCCCGCACACAGAACATCAAATTTTTGAGGAATCAGCTCCTTGGTTTCAGGTTTTGTAATGTCTCCAAACGGAATTTCACCGTAATTTTCAAAATAAGTCTGTTTTGCAGCGTCGTCCCACTCAGAAGAAAAAACGCACTGCCCACCACAAGACTGCATTGCAAGCCGAAAGCCACCGATTCCGGCAAACAAATCAACAAAAGTAAAAGACGGATTTTCTGTCGCGCAGAACGGAACATTACGACTTTTATTAAAATCTTTTTCAGACGGAAGATTTTTTACGTCAATTCCGTTTTCTTCAAGAATCTTTTTGTATTTTTCTCCGGCAGAAGAATTTTGAAGCTGAATGTAATGACTTAAAAGCGCATAATTTTCAGCAAAACTTTTTCCAGCAAAATATTTATCTAAAACTGTGTAGTTAGATTTTGACTTTCTAAAAGGAGTTTTCTGTCCAAAAAATCGTTCGTTTTTTGGGACAGGTCAGAGCGTTTTTCTTTTACAAAA
>CAVGBY010000218.1:0-2085 GCA_963627355.1 uncultured Prevotella sp.
AAAGTACCGGAACTATCAGCAGACAGTTCGTTCACGGCAGATAGAAAGGGCAAAACAGTTTGTGGCAAATCCATCTTCGCTTGCCAGAAAAAATGCAAATAATCCAAAGCGGTTTGTCAATCAGGGACACTGTACTGCAGATGGTGAAATAGCCAGCAGGACTGTTACCTCCCTGAATCTGGAACAGATTGATACCGAAGCCAAATATGACGGGTTTTATGCTGTCTGTACAAATCTCGATTATGATGTGGCAGACATCATCAAAATCAATCAGAAAAGATGGGAAATTGAAGAATGCTTCCGCGTCATGAAAACAGAATTCAAAGCCAGACCGGTATATCTGTCCAGGAAGGACAGGATTACGGCACATTTCACCACCTGTTTCACTGCACTTGTAATCTACAGGATTCTGGGGAAAAAACTGAATCATAAATTTACCGGTGACGAGATTATAAAGACCCTGAGAACCATGGATATGATGATTGCCCCCGGAGAAGGCTATATTCCTACCTATACCAGGACAGATTTGACAGATGCCTTGCATGAAGCATTCGGTTTCAGAACTGACTATCAGATTACTTCACAAAAAAGCATGAGAAAAATATTGAATCAGACGCAAAAGAAGCAAAAATAGCTACATACTTTGCAACAAAGAAGACCTTACAAACAGCGTATTTATGCTGGTTGTGAGGTCTTTACTTTCTTTTAACTGTCAAAAACGGGATAATATATCCCGTCGAAAAAAGCAAGCATTTTTTTCAAAAATTTCAAAAATTTTGAAAATTCTCGGGAGTTTGACGGGAGTTTGACACTTCTTTTTTCATCGCCTTAATACAAATCCCTTATTTAAGCCATTTATGGCTTATTTTTTTGTCAATTTTTTTGTTATTTTTGTGGCTATTTGTGCGTATTTGTGTTATAATAAAGCTACGGAGGATGTGCCTTATGAAACTTACTTGTGCCGGAACAAAAAACTCACCTACTTATTATGTCCAGAAATCCATTCGCATCGGTAAAAAAACTACTACTAAAACGGTTGAACGCCTCGGCAGTATTGAAGAAATCAAAGCCAGATGTGGCGAACAGGATCCTGTTGAATGGGCTAAGGATTATGTCAAAAAACTCACTCTTGCAGAAAAGGAAGCAAAACAGGGGATTCTCCTTAAATATTCTCCATCCATGCTGATTGATAAAAACGCGCGTCGCTCCTGCAATGTCGGGTATTTATTCCTTCAGGACATTTACCATTCCCTCGGTCTTCCTAAAATCTGTGCAGATATTTCTGACAAATATAAATTCGATTTTGATTTAAATGACATTCTTTCCATGCTTGTTTATGCCAGAATCATTGCTCCCGGCTCAAAGCTCTCCTCTCTGGAAAGTTCACAGAACTTTTTGGAACCTCCCAGTTGCAGCCTTCATCAGGTTTACAGAGCTTTAGAGATTATTGCGAGGGAAAATGATTTCTTCCAGTCACAGCTTTACAGAAACTCCCAATCCATCATGGAACGCAAAAAGAAAGTTCTCTATTATGACTGTACCAACTATTACTTTGAAATTGAACAGGAGGACAGCTTCCGAAAGTACGGCGTTTCAAAAGAACACAGACCTAATCCAATCGTCCAGATGGGACTGTTTATGGATGCTGACGGCATTCCCCTTTCCTTCTCTGTCTTTGACGGAAACCAGAACGAACAGCCCTCCATGACTCCGTTAGAAAAGAAAATCATCAAAGATTTTGACGCTTCCGATTTCATTGTGTGTACGGATTCCGGACTTTCTTCTACCGCCAACCGGAAATTCAACAGCATTCAGGGACGTGGATTCGTGACCACACAGTCCATCAAAAAGCTGAAGGGGTTCCTGCAGGATTTCTGTCTGGAGGAGGACGGCTGGTATCTTCCCGGGAGCAGGAAAAAATACAGACTCAGCGAACTGGATGAAAAAAAAGATTATGACAAAGTTTTCTATAAGGACAGATGGATGAATGAGGATAACCTCGAACAGCATTTGATTGTAACTTACTCCATAAAGTACCGGAACTATCAGCAGACAGTTCGTTCACGGCAGATAGAAAGGGCAAAA
>CAVGBY010000219.1:0-2016 GCA_963627355.1 uncultured Prevotella sp.
GTTTATGAATTATTTGGTAGAAAATGGAGTAAATAAAAATCAGATTATTTTTCTTAATTTTGAAGATTTTGATAATTATGAATTATTAAATCCACAGAATCTTCATTCTTATATAAAAAAACGTCTTGTTCCTGAAAAAATGACTTACGTTTTTCTTGATGAAATTCAGAATGTTCAGGATTTTCAAAGAGTTGTAGATAGTCTTTTTCTTAATCCAAAAATTGACATTTATATGACAGGCAGCAACGCATATCTTCTTTCCGGAGAATTGGCAACTTTGCTTTCAGGAAGATATGTAACTATAGAAATGCTTCCGTTGTCTTTTAAGGAATTTGTTCAGGCTCTTGGAACTGAATCAAATCTTTCCCTTTCTGAAAAGTATAAGTTTTATGTTCAGCGCAGTTCTTTTCCTTATACATTAAATCTTGGGGAAGATATAAACGAAGTTTTGGATTATTTAAACGGTGTATACAGTTCTATTGTGCTTAAAGATGTTATTTCGCGATTCAAAATTACTGATACAAAAATGCTGGAAAGTGTTATTCGTTTTGTTTTTGATAATATAGGCAGTTCTCTTTCTTCTAAACGCATTGCAGATACTATGACTTCTTCGGGACGTAAGATTGATGTAAAAACTGTAGAAAAATATATTACGGCTCTGCAGCAGTCATTCATTATTTATGAAGCAAAACGTTATGATGTAAAGGGTAAAGAATATCTTAAGCTTATGGAAAAATACTATGCTGTTGATATTGGTTTAAGATTTCTGTTGTTAGGTCAAAAGGCAAATGATGTTGGTCATATTCTTGAAAATGTGGTTTATCTTGAATTAATTCGCCGTGGTTATAAAGTTTTTGTTGGTAAAGTCGATGATGTAGAGATTGATTTTGTTGCCCAGAATTATGAAGGTAATCTTTATATTCAGGTTTCTGCAACAGTAAGAGATAAATCAACTTTAGAGAGAGAACTAAAACCATTGCAAATTGTAAAAGATAATTATCCAAAGTTATTGCTTACCTTAGATGATGATCCTGCGGTAGATTTTAACGGCATAAAACAGATAAATGTGCTGGAATGGTTACTAACATAAATAAAACCTGCCAATCAGAAACTTTGCACAAATCGCTGCGGACGCGCTGGATTTTCGCATTTTCAGGAGAATCTTAGCCCCGATTGCCACGGAAAGACCGCAGTGCAGCGCAGCGGAACGAGGACTTGAAGTAAAAGCGGGTCGCGCATTGGTGGAATTTGCTCCTTTTTATAAAGTTGGTGGATAATTGCCCAAAACAGAATATCTTATTAAAATAGAAGAAATTTGTTGTTTTTGAACAAAAATTGTGGCTCTTGGTCACTAGGATGGAAAATATAATGGAAAATTCTAAAAGAACTGTAACTTGCGGCGAACTTTCAAAGGCTGACGTAGGTAAAAAAGTTGTATTGAACGGATGGGTCAGCCGTACACGCGACTTGGGCGGACTTGTTTTTATCCGCCTGCGCGACCGATATGGAATCACACAGGTAATGGTTGGCGACAATGCTTCGGACGAAGTAAAAAAAATCGCGGCCTCTCTAAAATCTGAATATTGTATCGCTGTAGAAGGCGTTGTTGCAGCCCGCGCGGAAAAAGACGTTAACCGCGACATGGCGACCGGTGAGATTGAAGTTGAAGCCACAGACATTGAAATCTTTACGACTTCGCAGGAACTTCCTTTTTCTATTGAAGAAGTACGCCAGAAGGACGGAACTGTTGTTCTTCCAAACGAGGATTTGCGCCTTAAATACCGTTATCTTGATTTGCGCCGTGAGCCGATGCAGAACAATATCATCTTGCGCTCGGCGGTAACTTTTGCAACCCGTGAATTTTTGACTTCAAAAGGATTTTTGGAAATTGAAACTCCTACATTCATAAAGTCCACTCCGGAAGGCGCGCGCGACTATCTTGTTCCAAGCCGTGTTCACCCGGGAAAATTCTATTCTTTGCCGCAGAGTCCGCAGCTTTACAAGCAGCTTCTGATG